>CAZZHO010000046.1:5288-8299 GCA_964653795.1 uncultured Roseivirgaceae bacterium
GAATAGAAATCCACATTAGGATAGAGTTTTCTATCTACGAAGTACTGATCATTTAGTGCTTCCTCTTCTAAGCCTTTGGCAATATCCAATACAGGATCATTTACACCCAAAGCGGCAAGTACTTCATCAGCTGCCTTCTTGATGATTCTAGCCCTTGGATCGAAATTCTTATAAACCCTGTGTCCAAAGCCCATAAGCCTAAATGGATCGTCCTTGTCTTTTGCCTTGGCCATCCATTTCTTAGTATCACCTCCATCTTCTTTTATTCCTTCAAGCATCTCGATTACTGCCTGGTTTGCACCACCGTGCAATGGCCCCCAAAGGGCATTGATTCCTGCAGAAAGAGAGGCATATAAGCTCGCCTGAGAAGAGCCAACAATTCGAACGGTAGAAGCGGAACAGTTTTGCTCATGGTCCGCATGTAGGATTAACAACTTATCAAGTGCTTTAGCTACTACCGGATCTACTTCAAAATCCGTTGAAGGCACAGCAAACATCATTTTCAAGAAGTTGCTGCAGTAATCGAGTTTGTTATCAGGATAATTGACAGGATGTCCAATTTGGTTTTTGTAACTCCATGCTGCGAAGGTTGGCATCTTCGCCATGATTCTGATGATGCTTAGATCCACTTCAGTACCTGATCTCATTGGATCAAGGCTCTTAGGATAAAAAGCTGTGAGGGCAGTTACCAAAGAGGAAAGAACACCCATAGGGTGTGAACTGGAAGGGAATCCATCAAGAATCTTTTTGAAATCCTCATGGACAAGGGTGTGATTTGTTATCTCTTGCTGGAATTCAGCCAATTTTGCTTGGGAAGGAAGTTCGCCATAGATCAGGAGATAGGAGACTTCAAGAAAGGTTGATTGATCAGCTAATTGTTCGATAGGATATCCTCTGTACCTAAGAATTCCTTTTTCTCCATCCAGGAAAGTAATTGCACTTGTTGTCGATCCAGTGTTTTTAAAACCTGGATCTATCGTGATCACTCCGGATTGTCCCCGAAACTTACTTATGTCTATTGCTTTTTCCTGTTCCGAACCTTCAATTAGTGGTAGTTCGTAAGCTTGACCATCTACTTTGATCTCTGCCGTATTTGACATCTTATTCCCTGATTTAATATTTTGTTGATGAATCTATGTTAATAATCAAAAATAGCTTGGATTGTTTAGTTGCCACCAAGGATCAGTGGTAAACCGTCTCCACCACTACCAATTACAATCACTTTAGCGTTTTCTGAGTTAGAAAGTTCCCTTGTAGCCTCAATTCCTCTCATTTTTAGCAGGTTGCTGGTAAGGCTGTTGTTAATAATATTGTTAGCTCTGGCTTCACCTTCTGCCATTATCCTTTTCCTCTCTGCTTCACTTCTTTCTTTGTCAAGTCTAAATTGATAGGCCAATGCCTCTTGTTCTTGCTTGAGCTTGTTTTCGATAGCCTCACGAATTTGCTCTGGCAATTTGATGGCTCTTATCAAAAGGGCTCTCATGACAACATTATTGCCTTCTTCACCGAGTATTGCCTCTGTTTCTGTTTTAATGGAAGCCTCCACTTCAGGTCGTTTTGTGGAGTAAATTTCTTCGGCAGTATATCGTCCCATCACCTGTCTAACGGTGGATCGAACCTCAGGTATAACAAGCCTCCGGATGTAATCCCTTTGAAATGTTTCATGGATAAACCCGATTTTATCATACATAGGGTGAAATCGCACGCTGATGTCCACATTGATGTTCAATCCATTCTTATCCAATACATCCATTTGTTCCTCAATCTGATTTTCAGAAACGTCATATAGATAGACGTCATTCCAAGGGGCTTTCACATTGAATCCAGGCACGATGATGTTCTCTTTGTCCAATCCTCCACTAAATTTTTTGAATATGACGGCTCTTTCGTTGGCTTGTACAGTATAAAAAATACTGTTGGAGAGGGAAAATAGTACAACTGCAGAAATGGCCAGTATAACTATCAGTGGAAGGTATTTTCGATTATTCATGATTGATGTTAGATGTGTTCAAAAGTTCAAAGATAACAACCCAGAACAGCAAAATAGTTTTCATTAATGGGATTATAAATGGACTCTTTTGTGTTCTTCGCAGGTCATATATAACCATTCGACGAACAGTATCTTGATGTTTTTGGAAAAGATGGATTTATCCATGAAATTCCTTCCAAAAGCTGTTTTTGAAGACTTTACCTCCAATATTTAATACCAAAAAGCTGTTGGTTTGGGCCATGTTCATATTGAGCATTGAGTTGGGCGCACAGAGGACCATCGTATTGGAGGATGCAAAGAAAGGCTTGTATGATATCAATCAGTTTGTTCTGCTGTGGCCTGACAGTGCAGGTGCTGCATCTCTCTCGGATGCTGTCTTTAGTAGTGGTTTTAGGCCTATATCAGAATACATTTCTTTTGATAAGGAAGTGGTCTATTGGGGTAAATTCAATGTCATAAACTTTGATAGTACACAACTAAACTGGCTAATCAATTTCTCCCGCAATGATTTTGTGGAAGTATATGAACTCCGGCAACATCAGGGAATTTTAACTGAGAAGACCGGATACCTGGTGCCTGCCGGGGAAAAGTCCATTTCCGAAGGAAGCTATTTTGCTCCACTTAATTTACCATATGGAGTAGAGAAAACTATTTTCTTCAAAGTATCTCAAAAATTTCATGACCATGAGTTTAGGTACCTAAGTATCGAGTCACCTTTTTACATGTTTCAGCATTACTCTGACAGGCTAATTATTAATATGGTCTTTCAGGGTTTTCTCTGGATTATGATACTTTATAATATTCTCACCTGGATCCATTTTCGGGATCGGGCAGGAGTAGCCTATAGCTTTTACCTAATGGGTATAGCGTTGTTTTACCTATTCTCAGAAGGTTACGTGCGGGAAATCATGATGAGCGAGAACCCAGAGTATTCCCTATACTTTCTCAATTTCTTGTTCTTAGCGGTATTCTCCTACTACTACTTTTTGAGGGATTTCCTTGAAATACATATTACCAAACC
>CAZZHO010000046.1:8399-13884 GCA_964653795.1 uncultured Roseivirgaceae bacterium
AAAAGAATGCGACTCATTGAGCTTGGAAAAAGGGAGGCTCAACAAGAGCTTATCGAGGAGCTCAAAAATCATAAGCAGCTTGTGTCTGATCAGAAGCGAAACCTTGAAAGCATTGTTCGGTCCAGGACGGAAAAACTTGAAAAGCAGAATAAGGAGCTGGAACTAGCGAAATCTGAAGCGGAAGAGGCGGCCCGAACGAAATCAGAATTTCTTTCTGTTATGAGTCATGAGATTCGAACTCCGATGAATGCCATAATCGGCATGACTCATTTATTGCTGGAAGACAACCCCCGGAAGGGGCAGTTAGAAAACCTCAAAAGCTTAAAGTTCTCAGCCGATAGCTTAGTGCAGTTGATCAATGATATACTGGACCTCAATAAAATAGAGTCTGGCAAAATTGAATTGGAGCAGAGGGAATTTGATCTGCGGGATGCTGTCAAAAGAATCAACTATTTGTATAAGCCAAGGGCAGAAGAGAAAGGGGTGGATTTTAAGGTTTCTATTGATCCACTTGTGGATAGGTATATCATAGGAGACCAAGGTAGACTCACTCAGATTCTAAACAACCTTGTGAGTAATGCGGTGAAGTTTACAGAGAATGGTGAAGTCGAGCTGTCGGTTTATCCTGTCGATCGAAATGAAGAGTTTGTTGAATTCAGATTTGAGGTGAGAGATACGGGAGTAGGTATCCCCGGCAATAAGCTCAATAGCATTTTCGAAAATTTCACACAAGCAGCGTCTAATACTACCCGGAAGTTTGGGGGGACAGGGCTTGGCTTGGCTATTAGCAAGAAGCTGCTGGAAATACAAGACAGCAGTATTGGGGTATTTAGTAAAGTAGGGAAGGGGTCCACTTTTTCTTTCAATTTGAAATTTATGGTAGTTGAAGACCAGGCTTCAGCACGAACTGATGAGTCCATTTCATACGAGCCACTTTCAGGTCTTTCAGTATTAGTTGTAGATGATAACTTGATGAATAGGGTTGTAATCGAGCAATTTTTAGAGAAGTGGGATATTCGTTTTGAAAGTGTGGAAAGCGGTGCTCTCGCCCTGGAAGAGATGGAAAAACATGACTTTAGTCTTGTACTCTTGGATATTCAGATGCCTGGAATGGATGGTTATGAAGTTTCTCGCAGAATAAGGAGTTTCGCTCCTTCTAAAAGTTCTGTTCCAATTGTGGCCATTTCTGCTGATGTTTACGGAAATGTTTTTGACAATATAATAGCTGCCGGGATGAACGACTTTGTATCCAAACCTTTCAAACCGGAAGAGCTCTACTCGGTCATAAAGAAATATCACTACGAAACCATTTCATGAATTCGATGCTCAGGAAAGGATTGTTCTTATCCTTTATTCTACTAACAAATTTTACTATGTCTCAATCACTAACCTATTTGGCTTTAGGAGATTCTTACACCATTGGAGAAAGTGTTAAGGAGGAGCTGCGTTGGCCGAATCAATTGGCCACCGAAATGGAGGGTTTTGTCTCGATTGATCAACCTAAGATCATTGCTACTACAGGTTGGACGACTGATGAGTTGATGAAGGGAATAGCCGAAGCCAATCTTGAAGGACAGTATGATATTGTTTCTTTATTGATTGGAGTAAATAATCAGTATCGAGGGTATCCTTTTGCTCAATATGAGAAGGAATTTGTAGAGTTGATGGAAATAGCTGAAAGTCGAATGAAGGCTGGGGGTACTCTTTTCGTGGTTTCTATCCCTGATTACGGAGTGACTCCATTCGGGCAGAAAAAAGATCCAGGTAAGATTGGAAAAGAGCTTGATGAATACAATGCATACGCAAAATCCGTGGCAGAGGAGAGAGGTTATCCCTTCTTTAATATCACTGAAATATCAAGAAAAGCACTAGAGGATAGTTCTTTAGTGGCAAAAGACGAATTGCATCCATCTGGTAAGATGTATACACAGTGGGTTGAGTCTATGCTTCCCTGGATGAAGCAGAATTTTCAAAGCAGAGATAAATAAATCACAACACTCAAGAAATGCCTTATTTTTGCGTTTTGAGGTAATAATCCTAATTTAGGCCGCACAGACAGCCGGACATTTTATGCGTTATGTTGGTTTATTCTTGATTTTGATGCTTAGCATCACAGCATGTCGCGATAAAATCATCTGTCCCGCATTCCAAAGCACTTACATTCTTGACGACTCAACTCGCATGGCCTTCTATTCCTATGCTTGGCAGTTGGATGAAGCTACGAGAGAAAGTTATATCTCCTCCCTGAGTCAGACGCCTTCGGATTCGTTAGATTCTACGTCCTCCGCATCAGGGGAATTACAGTGGAGTGATTATTACGCTTATGCAGGTGATTATAAGCGAAAAGCTCCGGAGGTAAGGAAAAGCAAATTCGGTATTGTCAAGTATGAGCCTTATTGGTTGAAAAACTATAATATGAAAAGGGCTCCTATGGAGAATGTGCTTGGCCCTAAAAAGGAAATTCCAGCAATCGAAGAAGCTGATAGTCCTGAGGTACAGATCGCACAAAGCAATGCACTGGACTCTATGGCTGTTGTGGCCAATGATTCTACTATGGCAGGTGCTGGTCTGGATTCTACCGCTGTGGCTTCAGCACAAGAGGAAGTTCCAACCAAGAAAAAGGAGCAACGTTATCGATTTAGATACGACCCTAAGGACAACTTTAATGCGGATCAAGACTACTATAACAAGTACTTTGGTGTGTTGTTGTTGGATCTGACGCCAGAGCCAGAACCTGATACAACCTCTGCAGCGGTACCAGGTGAAACTGCTATTCCTGATAGCCTTGCTGCAGATGGCGGGGGCTTAAAAGGCAAACTGAAGGGGCTTTTTGGTAAAAAGAAAAAGGCAGCAGAGGAAACTTCCGAACCTGAAGAGACCACTGACACTCCACAAGGAGAACCTGCTGAAGAAGGTAATGGTAACTAACCAAGCCTTTTACTTCCGTCAGGTATTTTAATTAAGCCTCTTCTTCATTTCTTTTTTTAATATGATAAACTGTCCCAGGTGATTAGCTTGGTGCTCCATCACGTGGTACCATGCCCAATAGTAATTGTAATCTACATTGCCCCAGTCATCTCTTTTTTCAAATAGCCAAGCATCGTCTTTCGTCTTCAAGACTTCTTTGGTTTTTGCTCGAACCTCATCCCACTTTTTAAGGTAGTAGGAGATAGGTTGACCTTTTAGCTGTTCTCTTCCTTCATCTCCAAGGTTGAGTGCCACGACCCATTCTTTACCAACTTCTTCCCCCAGCTCTGAGTTGTAGAAAGTCGCTTGCTGATAAAACATTTCTGTAGCCGCCAGATGCAGTATCATGGCACCAAATCGATTTGAATTTTCATCCAGAAGGAAGTCGGTTTCTTTCAGGTTAAAGTCTTTGACACTTCGTACAACCCTGCTTTTCATATCATCTAACATATTGACCATTGTTCCTATGTGTGGAGTGTACTCCTCCGACTTGTTAATGGCGTATTGCGCAGTAGATAAATAGGTGGCCAGAAAGAATATGAGGTATAATACAGAAGCTTTCATAATATTCGGTTTTGCTTAGGAATTTATCCTCAATACCTGTCAAAAGCAATTTGACAAAACAGTTTGTGCACTTTGGTGTTCTGGATTTATGAAGGTGCTTTTAGCTCCATTTCTCATAATAGGCATGACCTTTTATTCTAATCCGCTAGGCGATTTACGTTGGAAGTATAGGGTCCTTTTGGTGTCGGGGCCTGCGACCTTGGTTGAAGAACAATTGAACCTCCTGGAGACATCTCCTGATGAGTTAGAAGACCGGAATCTTTTGGTATTTGATCTCAATAAGAAAATTCAATCTTTACCGGAGGGGAGAATACATTCCGATGATGTTAAATCTTATTTCGGTTTGGATGGTAATGATTTTAGGGTTCTCCTGATTGGGAAAGATGGAGGTGTCAAAATCAATTCAACTCAGTTTGTCAAGCCAATAGATCTGTTTGCTACCATAGATCGTATGCCTATGAGGCAAGCTGAAATGAGGCAGAGGAATTGAGCCCGACAGCTCCTTGAAATACATGACCGATAAAATATTAAAGTATTCTTCGACCTGGATTCCAGGTTTTTCTCCTTTCATCAAGTTTAGATTTACTGATCAGCGAGTAACTAAAGAAAATAGGTAATTTTCGGTTCTCTTAATTTTTTAGCCCATATGAACAGGAGGAACTTTAACCGAAAAGCTTTGGCCCTTGCAGCACTGGCGGTTGTGCCGAAAGCTGGCTTTTCTCAATCAAAAAAATATAAGATTGGTTATCAGCTTTACTCGATTCGTGATGCCATGGCAATTGATCCGATAGGGACAATTAAGGCGCTGAAAGCAATGGGCTATGAAGATTTTGAGACTTATGGCTATGTTCCTGATAAGGATGAGTTCTATGGGTTAAAGTCTACGGATTTCAAGAAAACATTGGAAGACCTAGACCTGAGTACTACCAGTGGACACTATGGGTTTGCGGACTATTTGGATAAGCCTTCGGATCAAATGGATCGATTTGTGGATCAATGCATAGTTGGTGCTAAGCAGGTGGGACATAAATATATCACATGGCCGGTAATGCCGACAGACTGGCGAAATGCAGAAAGCTACAGAAAACTACCGGCTATTCTCAATAGAGTAGGTGAGCAGATTACCAAAAGCGGGCTAGGCTTTGCCTATCATAATCATGGTTATGAATTTCAACCTGCCGGAGACAAAACTTGCTATGATTTGGTATTGGAAAATACAGACCCTTCGCTGGTGAAAATTCAATTGGATATGTATTGGGTAGCACACTCAGCCAAAAGAAGTCCTTCTGAGATCATCGCGACGGATCCTGACCGGTTTGTGATGTGGCACATCAAGGACATGGATAAAGTGACAAGGGATTACACCGAATTAGGAAATGGTTCTATCGATTATCATGATGTCCTTTCAAAAGCTTCTCAAAAGGGACTGGAGTATTTTTACATCGAGCAAGGAGGAAATTATGCCACAGACTCCACTCAAAGCGCGAAGGATAGCATAACTTATTTCAAGAAAGAGCTAAAGAAATATTTGTCTTAGTTATTCACTCCTAAGACTTACAACCGGGTTTTTTAAGGCTGTCCGTAGCGCTTGCCAGCTGATGGTTGCGAGACCGAGTAGGATGGCCACAGCGCCTGCTACAGCAAATGGCACAGGCCCAATTTCAATTCTATAGGCGTAAGCCGCTAGCCATTTTGATGCAATCAAATAGGCTACTGGAATAGAGAGGACAAAACTGATAAGGATTGGTTTGGCAAATCCCTTGGAGAGTATGACGGTTATTTGACTCATAGAAGCACCCAAAACTCTTCTGATACCTATTTCCTTTGTCCTTTTTTGAGCAGTGAAAATGGACAAACCATATAGACCGAGGCAAGAAATGAACATTGCCAATAAGGTGAAGGTGATAATCCCTTTAGAAAGTACCTTTTCCTTCTTTACAAGCTGCTCAAAATT
>CAZZHO010000046.1:13984-27871 GCA_964653795.1 uncultured Roseivirgaceae bacterium
AACTTGCCCACCGGCTCCTCCAGACCTAGTTCAGTGACAGCAGATTGGTTGAGAATGACAGCCGCAGTATCAGTAGCCATCGAACTAGAGAAATTCCTACCCTCTAGCAATTGGTAACCGAGACATGTTATCATGTTCTCATCTCCGGCGAAAGTGTGCATCCAAACCTCAGTATCTTCCTCACCATTGATCTGAGTAATGCTTACAGAGTTTGAGGCAGGTAGCCTTTGGTTTAGGCTGGTTGATTGTACGTAGGATAGATTTTGAAGGCTTTCTTGAAATTGTCGCTGCTTGGAAGGTATTTTGTTCATGTTCTCAATGATCAGCACGTTTTCAGACCTGAAACCCAGATCTCTTCCTTCCATGTAGCTTATCTGTTGGAAAACGAATAAGGCCACTATTAGCAATGAAATGGAAATGGTGAATTGGAATAGTACCAATCCATTTCTGAGCCACCCTTTTTCTTTATTATCTACTAAGCCTTTTAAAACTTTGGCAGGGTAGAACCTTGTCATGTACAATGCAGGGTAGAAGCCCGCTAATGTTCCAATGACGATGGCGCCAGCATACACAATTATTAATTGTAAGGGACCCAGGAAAAGGGTGGATAAAAGCTCTAAACCAGTTACACTTTCGAATCCTTTCAGGAAGTATTCTCCGATTATCAAGGCTCCTGTCATGGCCGTCAGACATACGATTTGAGATTCAATTATGAATTGCTGTATGAGCTGTGATTTATTGGTTCCCAATGACTTACGTATGCCTACTTCTTTCGCCCTTGTAGTAGCTCTGGCGGTGGTGATGTTGATGAAGTTGATGCTGGCGAGGGTTAGGATTAATATGGCAATTCCGGCAAAGGCGTTGGTAGTTACCACATTTCCTGAAGTTGAAGGCTCAAACTTCAGCTTTGACCGTAAATGGATATCAGAAATCGGCATTGGCAGCAATTTGTAGGTGCCGCTTTCTTTGAAGGCTTCCAAGTCCATATCTGGAGAAAAGGTCTTACTGATTTCCGCAATTTGCTGGTCCAATATCTCATCGAGCGTGACATCTGGTTGTGTTCCAGCTACTTTTACATAGACGTATTTACCGGCAGATGTCCAATTGGCGGAAGCTTGTTGCGGTTCCTTGTAAAGCCAGAATTCTGATTCGAGGTGTGTCTTAAATCGTGACGGGCTTAGTATGCCGGTTACCTGATAAGTTTCAGCATCTCCTTTTATTTTAAATGTCTCCCCGATAGCATCGGATGTGCCAAACAATTCAATTGCCTTCTTGGCACTCAATACTACGCTATTCGGAGCGCTCACAGTACTAATAGCACTCCCTTGTTCAAAGTCGTAGTTGAATATCGAGAAAAAGAATTGATCGATTTCATATCCAGATTCTAGGTTGATGGACTGATCTCCGATTTGTAAGGTCCTTTGACCTAAAGATTTAACAGCAGTGATGGCCTCAATTTCACTATAGTCAGCAAGTTTTGTTGGAAGGGCATCGGTACCTATGGCCATATCACCGATATTGAAGAAGTTGACACCTACACGATAGATATTCTCAGCATCCTTGAACTGTCGGTCGTAGGTATATTCCTGATAAACCCATGTTCCGATTACCAGTGTACACGCCAAACCAACCGTCAAACCAAATATGTTGACCAGGGAATAGGAAAAGTTCCTGACTAAATTCCTGAAAGAGACGATCAAGTAATTTTTGAACATGGCACTGAGTTTTTAATCATTACCCAATCATCATGCCAACCCATTCTAAGCGCTCAGAAGCCCTTTTTTGAAAATTGGACGTACCTATTCGTACACAAAGCGGACACTATGGAGCGACAAGTGGTTCTTTCCGTACATATTGCTTTGGAAGGTGCCTTTTCAGACTTTTAACGAACTTATGGTAGTCAACTGTGATCGTGTGCCTTGGTGTTTTGATTTGATTAAGGTGCGGATGCTCTGCTTCCTGAGTGCATAATGTCTCGATATTCGAAGGTCTCTTCCAAACACCTTTTATCGCCCTGGCCGCCAACTTACTCTGCAATTCACTCCCTGGCCAAATGCATCCTAAGGGTTGAAACATGCCTATAAAGAACAAATTGCTAATCTTCGGATGGAACATTTTCAAATACAAGGGTACCTGGCCTTCACGGTAGTCGATGAATTGATTATCAAAGAATGGATGGGATAAGACGTAACCTGTGCAGGCCACCACCACATCAAACTCCTCGCTGTGGCCATTTTTGAAGTGAACCGTTTTACCTTCAAAACGCTCGATATCTGGATTTGGATGAACTTTGCCATGTCGGAGTTTATAAAGTAGTTCGTCATTGATGGTTGGGTGGGAGCCGCTAACCCCTTGTGTAGGCTCTGGTAACCCATACAAGCTATTCTTTCCGGTGAAGATCCGAACCGTCATTTCAGATAGGAAATACTTAAGCTTCAGCGGAAGGAAGGTCATGGTAGAGGCCACCACGTCGCTGGGTTTCCCAAATAGAAACTTTGGAATAATGCGGTAACCACGCCTCCAACTCAATGAGGTTTTGGCTGAGACCCTGCTCGTTTCTACCGCCACATCGCAAGCTGAATTCCCACCTCCGATGACCAATACTTTCTTACCCTTGAAAGGTTCAGCCTTTTTGTATTGGTGTGAGTGTATAAATTCTCCTGAAAAGGTGCCTGGATATTCAGGGTATCTTGGTTCCCAATGATGACCATTGCAAACCACCAAATCTGTGAAGATGACATCAGTGGTCACACCATCTTGAGTAATGGTGACTTTCCAGCTTTTGTCTTCCAATAACTCACAAAATTCTACTAAAGTGTTGAATTGTATGTGGGGGTACAAGTTGAACCTCTTTGCGTAAGCCTGAAAGTATCTTCTTAGTTGATCGTGAGATGGATAGTCTGGAATAGACTTATCGAAATCGTCGAAGGTAAAATCTTGATACTGCGAAAGGGTTTTGGAGCTGATGATGTGGGTAGTCTCAAAAACACTAGAGTGGCTCTCTTTTTCTGAATAGATCCAGTTGCCTCCAACATCGCTATTGAAATCATAGGCAACAACTTCTAATCCTTCATCCAGTAGATTCTTGATGGCGGTAATGCCTGAGGGGCCAGCACCAATTACACAAACTTTCTTTTTGAGCATTTTTCAATTTAATTCAACTGAAACAAAAAATAGAAAAGCGTCAAGTAATTGACTATTCCTTGTTTCCAAATGGCAGGCTTTATGAATCTTACCAAGAGGGCCATTATCTTGGGTTCATAGACATTATACCACACCTCTCATGAAGACATTTGATCACATTATTGTAGGTACAGGGCAGGCCACAGGAACTTTGCTCGGCCGATTAATTCCGACAGGCGATTCCATAGCTGTAATTGAAGGAAACACTATTGGGGGAAGTTGTGTGAACTATGGTTGTACTCCCACAAAAACCATGGTGGCTTCTGCCAAGGCGTTTCATCAGGCAAGAAGGGGTGACTTTTATGGTTTTGAGGCCACACCCAAGCTCAATTTCAATAGAGTGATGGAGCGTATGAACGAAATACGCGGGGCTTCTAATAAAGGCCTGAGTAACTGGATTCAATCAACCGAGAATATCACTTTCTATCAAGGGATGGCTCAGTTTACTGCGGAGAAAAGACTTTCGGTGAATGGCGAAGAGATAGAAGGCAAAAAGATTTACCTGAATGTAGGTACAAGACCGTCAGCTCCACCCATAGATGGTATAGACCAGGTAGAGTGGATGGATAGTGCCAGGCTGCTGGAGTTAAGAGAATTGCCTCAACACCTCATCATTCTTGGTGGGGGTTACATCGGAGTAGAGTTTGGTCAGGTGTTCAAACGGCTGGGTTCCAAGGTGACGATTATTCAAAGAGGGTCTCAGCTTATGCCCAATGAGGACGCTGATATCGCAAAGAGCGTACAAGAGGTGCTGGAGGCAGAAGGGGTGGATATTAGGTTGAATACCACCACTATCTCAGTCAAACAGCAGGATGGGTATGTAGTCAAAGTAGAGTCTAATGGTAAATCGGAGAAGATCGAAGGGTCTCATTTTTTGGTGGCTACGGGGAGGAAGTCCAATTCTGATTCATTGAACCTGGAGGCCGCAGGTATCAAAACCTATGGAAGGGGATTTATAGAAGTAGATGATCACTGCCGTACAAATGTCGAGGGTGTTTTCGCAGTAGGAGATGTCAACGGTCACGGTGCTTTTACTCATACTGCTGTGAATGATGGTGAGATTGTATTGGATTATTTGTTTGGTGGACCCAGGACAATCTCTACTCGTAATGTGATCTATGGATTATTTACTGATCCACCACTTGGAAGAGTAGGACTCTCTGAGAAAGGAGCCTTAGAGAAAGGTCATAAAATTTTGAAAGCGACGATGCCTATGAGCAGAATTAGTCGCGCCAAAGAAATGGGAGAGACCAATGGCTTTGCGAAAATCATTGTGGATGCTGAAACAGATTTGATTTTGGGTGTGGCTATTCATGGGCCGGGGGGAGATGAAATTATCAATATGTTTGCCGCCATCATGCATAGCCAGATCCCATGTAGGAAATACAGAGAGGTTGTATTGGTGCATCCGACGGTATCAGAACTGATGCCTTATGTCTTGGATGGCTTGCAACCAGTTAATTGAATTTTAAAGCTATTCAGAAGTTTCGCCAAAGAGTATTGAAAGCTCCAACCAAACCTTTGGGTTGACCTTTCCTTTCATAATTTGCAAACTCAATCGATTCTAAATTCTAATCATTAAAGGAATAGTATGTTTGGCTCAATGGGCTTTGGGAAGGAGTTAGATGAAACCATCTTCGAGGAATGGTTGGAAAAAGGTAGAAACCAGTTGGTAGGATACAAGATCATGGCTATTTCATGGGAAACCATAGAAGAAGAATTCCAACACAATTATTTCTTTGATAAGGACCAGTTGAATGACTTTGTCCATGAGCAGGGAACTTCTGTTTTCATTGCCGCCTATGACCTTTACTCCGAATCACGCTTGCTCGTGAGCTAGTGACCCCCATCTTGATAAAAGGCTTTTGAGTTTAGGAAATGGTAGCTTCTGCAAGTTTTTTGTTTCCATAAGGCCGCTTTTGTTGTTACGTTGCGCTCATGTCTAGAACGGAAAAATACTTACCGTTTATTCTTGCTTTTATAATGCCAGTTATGAGTTCTCTCAATTATGACGGGCCTAAACCACATGGTTTTGAAGCGCACCAAATCATACAGAAGTACCTGGAGATTGTTACTTTTTTACTTGGTCTATGGTTCCTGAATAAGCAACTTTTTTTTGTTAAAAGGAGAAAGTTTTTGCTCCCAACACGGTTGGTGGGAATTTTGGTAAATGGAGGGGTGATACTACTGGTTTTAGCTATTGACTATTATTTATTGCCGAATGGACTGACGAATGATGTTCCTATTCCTATGCTTGCTTTTAGAATTTCGTTAGCCACTTTGATATTCACCTTGATTTTAAGGACAATGGCCACTTACAAAGAGAGGTCTAACCTGAAAATACAAAATCTTGAGTTACAGTCTGAAAACTTAAAGTTCCAAATGGAATTGATGAAGCAACAGATCAATCCTCATTTCCTTTTCAATAGTCTCAATACCCTTTTAGACCTGGTGGAAGAAGATCAGAAAGCCGCGTCATCATATGTAAAAAGCTTCTCCAGGCTTTATAGAGTGGTGCTCCAAAGTTCAAAACATGACTTTGTGCCACTCGGAGATGAACTTAAATTTTTGTCAGATTACTGGAACCTCTTGAAGGTCCGATTCAATGATTCGATTGAGTTGAATATAGATATTGATGAAGACAAGGCGAATTCCTTAATTCCGCCATTGTCTTTACAGTTTTTAGTGGAAAATGCTGTGAAGCACAATGAAGCGAATAAAAACAAGCCCTTGGTAATAAGTATCAATGAGACAATGGAAGGGCTTGAGGTGCGAAACGAATTGATTCCAAAGTTGTCAATGGTACAAAGTGAGAAAATGGGGCTTAAGAATTTGCAGCAGCGATTTAGCCGCCTTCATCAGCCTCTGGACTATGGTATTGAAGGCAACGATTATGTTGTGAAAATCCCTCTCAAGAACGAGTAATATGAGCGAGATAAAAGTGCTGATAGTGGAAGATGAGACTTCTGCAGTGAATAGATTGAAAAAAGAGCTAGCTCAAATCAAAGAATTGGGTTTTAGTATTCTTGGCAATACGACGAGTATCAAGGAGACTGTGAACTGGCTCATGGGTGAAGAGACACCAGATCTCATTTTTATGGATATCCAGCTTACTGACGGCTTGAGCTTGGAAGTATTTAAGTTGATAGATGTTCCTTGTCCGGTGATCTTCACGACAGCTTTTGATGAATATGCCTTACAGGCTTTCAAACTCAATAGTATTGATTATTTACTCAAGCCAATAGATTCGGATGACTTAGCCACGGCAATTGAGAAGTTTCAAAAGCAAAAACAGTCCTTTGGAGTCGAATTGTACATGGAGCAAATCAAGAATTTGACCTCCAAACTAGCTCCTGCCAACTATAGGTCGAGTTTCCTTGTGTCATTCAGGCAAAAGATGATGATGGTCGATATCCAGGATGTGGCTTACATGTATATCAAAGAGAGGGGAGTCTTTATTAAAAAGAAGGATGGAGTGGAGTACATCCTTGAATACTTTTTGGATGATCTAGAGAAGCAATTAGATCCTGCGAAATTCTACAGAGCCAATCGCCAGTTCCTGGTAGCTAGGTCCGCTATTTCAGAAATAGAACCCTATTTCAATGGGCGATTGGTTATCAGTGTGAATCCACCTGCGCATACCCCTGTCATTATCAGCAAAGAGAAAGCCACACACTTCAAAAGGTGGGCTGATTACTGAAAATCGTTCGAATCGGTTATTGTCAGGTTCCGTTCCTCATTCGTCAGGTTCGACCATTTAATGGTTCTTTTTGGACCTATATAAAACTGTCTTTGTCGGGAATTCTAACTGTTATTAAATGGGTTCCGACTTTACCAATCAATATCTCTATCTTCTTAAGAACCTACGGCACCTCGGTTTCTTTCTAATCGTCTTCTTGTTTTCGCAAGAGGTATTTTCTCAAACTACTATCACAGGAAAAGTCGTGGAGAAAGGCTCTGGAGAGCCTTTACCTTTTGCAACCGTTACTATTAAGGGTACTAGCACTGGAGTTTTAACTAATCTGGATGGTTTTTTCAGTTTGGTTGATGTTGAAACTGAGTCTTTAGTATTGGAAGTCCGATTTGTAGGATACAACAGTATCGAATTTGAACCAAAGGTGACCAAAGAGCTTCAGCTCATTGAAATGGAGGCTACCAGTTCGGAGTTGAATGAAGTGGTTGTCACGGCAAATTCTTACAAAGTATTTGATGCTTCATCCGGTATAAGTGCCACCACCATGTCTACCAAACAATTGGCATTGCTTCCGAGTGTTGGTGAACCTGATATCTTTCGGTCCTTGCAAATGCTGCCTGGAATTAGCAGCACCAATGAGAGTTCATCCGGACTTTTTATCAGAGGCAGCACGCCAGATCAAAACCTGACACTGCTGGATGGGATGACTGTATACAAGGTTGATCACTTTTTTGGATTTTTTAGTGCCTTCAATTCCAATGCTGTGAAAGACGTACGACTCTTTAGAGGAGCTTTTCCAGCGAGGTATGGAGGCAGGACGTCAGGTGTGGTGGAGCTTACAGGAAAAACGGGAAGCTTTGAGAAAGCCTCTGGCGGATTCAATATGAGTCTCCTTAGTGTTGGAGGGTACTTTGAAACGCCGATAAATGATAAGCTATCCATCTTTCTGGCCGGCAGGAGGTCCTTTTCAGAGATACTAAAAGGAGGTCTTTACAATGATTTGATTAACGGCCTTAACTCTCCAACAAATTTTAGTGGTACACCGCTAGCTGAAGCCACCAACATATCTACTGAGCCCGATTTCTACTTTTTTGACTGGAATAGTAAGATTTCATACCGCCCTTCGGACAAGGATATGATCACGCTTAGCACCTACAGTGGTAAGGATTTCCTTGATGAATCCCAGAACCTATCTGATGACATTATAGCTACAGATGACAATACGGTCAATCTTAACTATCAACTTGACGAAAAAACGGATTGGGGAAACCGAGGAATTTCAACCAAATGGAGTCGACAGTGGAATCCTAAACTGTACACCAACTTCCTGGTGGCCGGATCAGAATATTTTAGTAATTATCAACGCGATGAAGACGTTTTAGTAGTTCAGAATGATACCGCCACACTCATCGATCGTCAAAGACAGACGCTGGAAGAAAATAGTGCCGTGGATCTCAGCTTAAGAGGCGACTTTGAGTGGCAAGTAAGTCTTAAGACGAAAGCTGAGTTTGGATTTTCTATTACAGAGAATAGGATCGAATATGACAACATCAGAGATGATACGGTAGAAATCCTCACCCGATATCAGAACGCCAATTACACTTCTGGATATGGCTCTTTGGAGAGCGGGTTAGGGGACAAGCTCAAGTTTACCACGGGCCTACGTTTGTCCAAGTATGAGGAAGAGGCGGACTTATTGATTGAGCCTCGCGTTAATTTGAGTTATCAATTGACACCCAGGATCAAATTGAAATCGGCTTTTGGTCATCATTATCAGTTTGTGAACCAAATTATCAACCAGAATATATCCGAAGGGTCCCGTGAGTTTTGGCTTCTGGCTGATGGAGATTTAGTGGAATTAGGAAGTGCCACACATTATGTGCTCGGGGCGTCATATGAGGTGGATAATTGGCTATTTGATGTAGAGAGCTATCACAAGGACTTAGATGGTATTACAGAGTTTTCGTTACAGTTTAGTCGAGGTGCTGATGAGTCAACGACCGAACTTTTTCGAACGGGTGACGGCACAGTTGATGGTATAGAGTTCCTGATCCAGAAGAAGCAGGGAAAATACACAGGGTGGGTCTCTTATACGCTCAGCGATATCCGAAATTCCTTTCCTGAATTGAATGATGGTTTTGAGTTCAGACCTCTTCATTACCAGCGTCATGAGTTTAAGATGGTGCATACAGTGGACTTAGGGCCTTGGAATCTGGCTACTAACTTCATATATGGATCTGGTAGACCTTTTTCTGAACCTGATAATCGATATCAGATCGAGTTGCTGGATGGACGGACGCTGGAATACGTAGGACTAGGTGCAAGAAATAGCTCTTTTAACCCTGCCTATATCAGATTGGACGTGTCAGCTAATCACTCCTTCGAAATCGGAAGTGCCGATGCTAGGATAGGGTTGTCGCTTTTCAACCTCTTGGGTAGAAGGAATATCTGGTACACTGAGTATGATTTCGGCCAGGATCCGCCACTTATTAATCAAGTCACCTACCTGGGCTTTACACCTAACATCTTATTCTCAGTAAACTTTTAGGAGCATGCGACAGACATTACTCATCTTATCACTTTCATCGCTCATGGTAACTGCCTGTGAAGAGCTAGAGCAGCCAGCAACCAATCAATTCGTAGTAGAAGCGTTCATAACCTCGGGTGAACCAATTAATGATATTAAGATCAAAGAATCATCGTCACTCGACACTGAAGTCCTGGAGGATAACCCTATTTCAGATGCTACTATTCGACTTTTTTCAGACAACTCAGAAGTGACGCTAGACTACAATCCTATTACGAGCAAGTACTTTCTGTCAGAAGGGGATTTTAACATTGAAGTGGGAGGGGAATACAGTATTCAGATTGATTTGGGAGATGTTTCTGCTACAGCTCAAACCATAGTGCCAGAGCAGCCTACAGGTCTTGTACTCACAGATACTTTATTGGAGGTTCCGACTTTGCGTATTTCATTTTCTCTACAGAGTCAATTTGAGGAACTTTTTGAGAATGAAAGATCCACCTTGACCTGGGACGCAGTACCGGGAAGAATGTTTTATGTGGTGATAGAAAGCCGAGTAGATGCTATTGATCCGATTTTACCTTCAGAAATACCTGAAGAGGTTGCCGAGACGATTTCTTCTTTTCGGTTCGTTTCTGAACCCTCAGAAGATACTTCATTTGACATTATTGCCGTGGCACTCGAAACCTATGGAAAACACGTGGCCAAAGTCTATACAGTAAACGAAGAATATGCAGCACTATTCAATAGTGCCACACAGGATAGTAGGGATTTGAATGAACCACCTTCCAATGTTATGAACGCGTTAGGCATCTTCAGTTCCTTCGCAGTTGATAGTGTGGAGTTCGAAGTTCGTGAGAATTAATCAATAAGAAATTTAGGATCTATATAGCGGTGTTTTGGATTCAAGGCAGTTCCACTGGAGCTGCCTTCTCCTTTGTCTTTCAGCTTTAGCCTCCTTTTTGGCAGCTTCAGTAGTTTAAACCTTTCACAGTGTCCGCATCTATCTTTCATTCGTAAAATAGAAATCATAGTAGAATAGTTAGAAAAGGCCTGATTTTCAGGCTTTTTCTTTTGTAGAATGCTACGAAAGCCCAGATCCATATAGTCAGCTTCAGTTATCGATTCGGCACCCTCAGAATGCTTTTGATTCTCGCTGACGAGCCTCACTCGTTCCTTTGCATAGTAGAATTTACAAGTCACTAAAAACTATTCAGCCAATAAAGCTGGAGGCAAAAAAGAATGAAGATTATGAGATATCTGATAACTATGCTACTATCAACAGCTTTCATCTCCTCTTACAGTCAAGACCAGATTCACGGCCTTTGGCTAACAGGAGAAGGCCAGACGAAGGTTGAAATATCCGAAAATTCTCAAGGTCTTTATGAGGGTAAGGTCGTTTGGCTCAAAAACGCTACTGATAAGGAAGGAAATACCATTTCCGATAGGAAAAATCCTGACTCATCATTGCGTAATCGGCCAATAATGGGAATAGCCATTCTGGAAAACATTCAATATCAGGATGGTGAATGGAAGGCCACAATTTACTCTCCCAAGAGAGGTAGGAAATTGCCATGCACTTTGAGCTTGACTGCATCAGATGTTCTAAAAATTGAAGTTGAAATCATGGGCATGACACGTGATCGACTATGGACCAGAGTAGACATATGAGAAAAGCCGTTTACATCCTTATTATTTTTCTAGCCCAGGAGTCAATGGCGCAATCAAAGCCGGAAGCTTTTTCAGAAGCGAAAAAAGCGCTGGCTTCTCTGGACTTGGATAGGAAAAAGTTTGACTCTTTGTCTACTCTTTATGAAGGTAGATGGTCGATAAGTTGGAATATTAGTCAACGCTTTCTTACCGCCGACAGTAAGGCGAGTATTGATACTACTACCTTTTCTGATTTCACAGCAAGCCACTTGTACTATGAGATAGGTGGCGGGTTCTTTCCTAAACCGAATATTCAGATCACAGCCAACTTGGGATTGGCTATTATGCCGAGAGATCAAGAGATAAGCGATATCAGCTTTGGCTCAAACGGTATTAGCGCTGAGGCACAGGGTAGCGGAGGATTGATATTCGTCTACTCGGCGGGAGCAAAATATTTATTCAAAAGCAATAGTAGATCAAGCCCATATGTAGAGGTAAAATTATCCAGACCGAACATCATTGCGAAGGGGGGAACAGCGAGAATATCTGGGGGTTCCAGAGACGATAATTTCAACCGACTATCTAATAGATTGTATTCAGGGGAATTGGGTTTCGGGATGATTACCAGGCCAAACCCAGGGCTCATGCTGGATTTCAATGTTCACTATTTCAGATCAACTAAGGGCCAGTCAATAGGCGGTATAGATAACTACACTGGTTTATCATTTGGCCTTGGGATGCATTTCATTATCAACAAAGGAAAAAAATGAGGAGCATAAGATTAATCGTATTTTCATTCTCACTCTTGTCATTTGGCGTTACATCAAATGCTCAGGATGTCACTATTTCATCCATAGAAGAAGCAATTGAGTTAGCGCTTAAGCGAAATTTTGATTTTCAGAATTACACTATCAATCAGCAAAAAGCTTCATTGGAATATAAACAAGCTAAACGTCATCGATTACCTACCATTAGCGGCACTTTCAATGGCCAGCGTAACATTGATCTAGCGACCACACCATTGCCTGGAGAGATATTTGGGCAGCCAGGAGAAGTAGTGGATGCCCAATTTGGTCAGGAGTATACCTATAACGCCGGCATCAACATATCAAAGCAGTTTTTCGATCGCAATGCGTATTGGCAAAAGAAAATAGCTTCGCTAAATCAAGACATAACAAACGTTGAAAAGGAGGTATTTGAACAACTGCTAAAGGAGCAAGTCATCACTTACTACTATACAGCAGTTATTGCGAAAAGAGCTGTCGAAATTTCCCAAACTGATATGGATGCTGCACAAAAGATTCATCAGTTGTCAGCAGAGAAATTCAATGAAGGATTGATTGACGCTATATCCATGAATACTGCCATCATCAACGAGAATACGGTGCGTCAAAGCCTCAATGCTAATAGTCAGTTGGCATTGCAATGTGAGATGGAGCTGAAAAAGCTTCTGGGTATTAGACCTGAGGATCAACTTTCTATATCAGAGGATCTGAATAATGAATTCCCTGAGAAGTATCAAATAGCACAGCTTTCAATAGATCCCACTCTAAGAAATACTGAGCTTCAATTACAACAATCTGATTTACTGGTCAAGCAAAGTAAGTCAGCCAGTCTCCCCAGTCTAAGTGTCAATACCTATTATGGAAGACAGCAGTTCCGTGAAGATTTTGGATTGTCATTGAACCCATCAAACTGGAGTAACTACAGCTATCTGTCTGTGAATCTCAATGTCCCAATTTTCACAGGCTTTAGAAACAAGTCAGAAGTGAAGCAAAATCGCTTCAATTATCAAATACAACAGAATAACAATCATAAGGCTAAGATCGCTGCGGATCTAGATGACCAACTCCTAATACAGAATTATTTGTTGAGCCTAGACGATGCCAAAGCCACCTACAACAGTTATCAGTTGTACGCTGAAAATCGGGAGCTCAATCATCAAAAATTCGAGGAGGGATTAATCAGCTTAGATGCCTATTTAAAGGTCTTTGAAGACTATGTTAAAGCGGAGAACAATTACCTCAATACGCTGACAAGAGTCTATACCTACTACAGTCAAATTTTACCCAGAATCCAGTCATGAAGAGTATTTGCTATCAATCGAAAATATGGATGTTTTTAATTGCTGTTGGATTTGTAAGTTGCCAAAAAGCTGAAGTGACAAAACCTCAAAAGGTCGATATCACGGATGTGGTATTTGCCAGTGGTCATGTGATTTCTGATCACGAATATCAGGTCACTGCCAATACTGAGGGTTATTTGGTCAATAGCTTCGTGGAGGAAGGGGCCAAGGTGAAATCAGGTATGCCCTTATTCCATTTAGCTAATGGCGTCCAGTCGGAGCAATTATCAAACGCACAAGTAAATTACAATGACGCCTTGGCAAAAATGGATGTGAACTCTCCGGAGAGGAAGCAACTAGAACTACAAATTGAGCAAGCCAATCAACAGCTTGCTCAGGATCGTAGAAATTATGAAAGGTACAAAAAGTTATTTGAGTCCAAAGCTGTGTCGCAAGTCGAGTTTGAGAAAGCAGAACTGCAATATGAGAACGGAAAGAGGAACGTCGAGATTCAGCAGAAGAGCCTGGATGACTTAATGGCAGGGCTGGAATTGAACTTAAAAAATGCTGAGACACAGCTAGTGATTCAAAGGGAGAATAACAATGATTACTTTCTCTCTTCCAGTATTGATGGCGAAGTGCTAAGCATCTTCAAGGAACAAGGAGAACTAGTTAGGCGTGGTGAAGCGGTAGCCATCATTGGTGGAGGAGATAGGCTCGTTAAACTCTTTGTTTCTGAAGAGGACATTCATGAGGTAAAACCAGGACAGG
>CAZZHO010000047.1:0-26073 GCA_964653795.1 uncultured Roseivirgaceae bacterium
GCTTCATCCACTTCCATATCCCCTTCTTTAGCGATCAATGCAGTTAGATCATAGGGAAACCCATAAGTATCATACAATTCAAAAGCAGTTGGACCATCAACCATCTTAGCCCCAGTGCTCTTGAAAGATTCTAATCTCTTCAGTCCATTTTCCAGAGTTCTCAAAAAGGCAACTTCCTCCTCCTTAATCACTTTGCCCACAAAATCCTGCTGAGCCAACAACTCGGGGAATGCTTCTTCAAATTGCCTAGCTAAAGAAGGGACCAATTCATTAATGAATGGTTCTTTAAACGACAGGAAAGTATAGCCATATCGCACAGCACGCCGCAAGATTCTTCTTATCACATACCCAGCCTTCACATTACTTGGCAATTGCCCATCCGCTATGGTGAACGAAATAGCCCGAACATGGTCAGCTATAACTCGAAGTGCAATATCTGTCTTTTCGGAATCTCCATATTTCACACCAGCTTTTGAGGCTATCTCTTGAATAAGTGGCTGAAAGATGTCTGTATCATAGTTGGACTTCTTCTTTTGCATGGCCATGGCAAGTCGCTCAAAGCCCATACCTGTATCAACATGTTTATTTGGGAGGCTCTCCAGATTGCCATTGCTCAGTCTATTAAATTGTATAAAGACAAGATTCCACACTTCCACGACTTGGGGGTGATCCTGATTGACCAATTCTTTCCCAGAGACTTTATCTATTTCCTCTTCATCTCGGAGATCAATGTGAATTTCTGAGCAAGGTCCACAAGGGCCTGTATCACCCATCTCCCAAAAGTTGTCTTTCTTATTACCCAATAAGATTCTATCGAGCGGAAGGTGATTTGCCCAAAAGTCAGAAGCTTCTTGATCTTTCTCCAGACCATCCTGCTTATCACCTTCAAAGACAGTTACATAAAGCCTATCTTTTGGTAAGTCTAGCTCTGAGGTTAAAAACTCCCATGCCCAGTTGATAGCATCTTGCTTGAAATAGTCACCGAAGGACCAGTTACCAAGCATTTCAAACATGGTGTGGTGGTAGGTATCAAACCCCACCTCTTCAAGATCATTGTGCTTTCCTGAAACCCTCAAACACTTTTGGGTATCAGCTACTTTCGAGAATTCTGCTTTGGAATTACCAAGAAAAAAATCTTTAAACTGATTCATCCCCGCATTCGTAAACATCAGGGTGGGATCATTTTGAACTACTATAGGTGCTGAGGGGACAATCTTGTGCCCTTTATTTTCAAAAAATTGAAGAAATTTTGAACGAATAGTTTTTGAATCCATTTAACTGAAAATCAAGTAGTTATAATTTTTTTCTTGGTTTTAAAACACGAATATGGTAAACTTGCAGATTGAATTACGCCGATCAACCTACAATATTTTAAGCCGCCAAAATTAGAGCAATCAATCTATCAATGACCAATGGCTAGAATCAAATATTATTATGATACCGAATCATGCCGATACGAGCGCATCAAGGTCTCTGGTTGGGATATCTTTTTAAACTCTCTTGGCTTCTTAGTCGTCTCCTTAGTTCTTGCCGCCGGTATGGTCTGGGGCTATATGTATTACTTCGAGTCTCCTGAAGAGGCTGAGTTAAGAAAGGAGAATGAGGAGATGCTTTATCACTACAACCTCATCAGCAATCAATTGGAAGAAACTAACAAGATGTTAGGAGCGCTTGAGGATCGCGATGATAACATCTACAGAGTAATCTTTGGTGTTGAACCTGTCGCGGAAGAGATAAGAAAAGCTGGTGTTGGAGGAGCTAACAGATATAGAGAGCTATTGGACAATGGCTTGAAAAGAGAAGAACTGATTGTTGAGAGCTATGAAAAGCTGGATCAGTTGAAGAGAAAAATGTACATCCAGACCAAATCTTATGATGAGATAATGGAATTGGCGATGGACAAAGAGAAATTTCTGGCTTCACTCCCTGCCATTCAGCCTGTTTCCAATAAGCAATTGAAAAGGCTTTCATCTGGATTTGGATACAGAATTGACCCCATTCATAAAGTAAGAAGACCACATCATGGCGTTGATTTTTCCTTACCTAAAGGAACTCCTGTCTATGCTACAGGTGATGGCGTAGTGAAAAAGGTTCGCAAAAGCTTCTCTGGTTACGGCATGCAAATTGAAATCGATCATGGTTTCGGATACGTAACTAAGTACGCTCACCTACAAATGTTCAACGTGAAGAAAGGACAGAAAGTGAAAAGAGGTGACGTAATAGCGTTCTCCGGGAATACTGGTAAGTCTACTGCTCCACACCTTCACTATGAGGTACGAAAGGATGGAAAACCCATCAACCCGGTTTACTATTTCAGTAAGGATTTGTCTGATGAAGAATTCGAAGAGATTCTAAGACTTGCCTCTATTGAGAACCAGGCATTAGGATCTTACTAGAGAACAAAAAATTACTTTTATAAAGCCGGATTTACTCCGGCTTTTTTGTTTCATTTTTGCGCCACCATGAAGGGCAGTTCAAGAATTCTGTTTTTTTCTCTATTAGTGGTCATCTATTCGTGCAAGATCACAAAAACCAGCCTGACTCAATCTAGCCCAGCACCCGTAGATTCAACCTTAATAATTGAACCAGAACCTGTTATACCAATATTTATAACATCCCAGGGGGATACGCTGACCTCACTTGAAGAAGAAGTAGAAATAGGCTTATCAGTAGTCAAACCCGAAAGCATTAAGTTGATGGCTGTTGGTGATTTGATGATGGGAACAAACTTCCCGAACCACTCCTATTTACCCATGAATAATGGTGATTTACTATGGAAGGAAGTAGCTCCAATTTTGAGACAAGCTGACATAACCTTTGGAAACCTGGAAGGCGTGATCTTAGATGAAGGCGGTGAACAAAAAGAATGCAAAAACCCCAAAGCATGTTACCTATTTCGGACACCAACCTCATTGGCCTATCAGTATAAAGATGCTGGATTCGATCTCTTGAGTCTGGCCAATAACCATGCCAACGACTTTGGACAAACAGGGCGCAACATCACACAGCAGACACTTGATTCTCTGGGTATCAGATACGCAGGAGCAATTGAAGCACCTACTACCTCAACCACTGCAAAAAGACTCGAAATATCATTGTTAGCAGTAGCTCCCAATAAGGGCACTATTAGTATTCATCAGGAGGAAAAATTGATTCAAATAGTTCAATCCCTTGATTCAATAAGTGATATTGTGATTGTATCCTTCCACGCCGGTGCTGAAGGGAGAAAAAACATGCATGTCACCCGTAAAAGGGAGTTTTACTATGGTGAAGACAGAGGCAATGTCTACGATTTTGCACATCAAATGATTGATGCAGGAGCTGACGTGCTTTTAGGTCATGGACCTCATGTACCAAGGGCCATAGAAGTGTACAAGAATCGTCTTATTGCCTATAGTCTTGGTAACTTCCTGACTTACGGTCGCTTCAATTTAAGAGGTCCAAGCGGCGAAGCTCCATTAATCGAAATGAGTATCACATCTGAGGGTCTTTTTCTAGATGGACAGATCCACGCCTTCTACCAGGACTATGCACTTGGCCCAAGAACCGATGCTAGAAACAGAGTAATAAAGACTATTGCCAATTTATCGAAAGAAGATTTCCCAGAAAACCCAATTGAGATTGATGAATCTGGAAGAATTTTCTATATTCAAAACTGAAAGCCACATCGTGCCTTATAGAGAAAAAGAAATAGAGAAAAAATACTTTACCATTGGCGAAGTTGCCGACGAGTTAAAGGTAGCTACCTCTCTAATTCGATTCTGGGAAAGTGAGTTTGATATCATCAGACCGAAGAAGAACAGAAAGGGCAATAGGCAGTTCACGAAAGAGGACATCAAAAACGTGAAGCTCATCTATCACTTAGTAAAAGAAAAAGGTTACACGTTACAAGGAGCTCGAGACTTCATCAAAAATGATGTAGAGGCCGCAAGTGACAAGATAGAACTCATCGAATCTTTAAAAAAGGTAAAAGCCTTCCTGGTCAAAATGAAAGAGGATCTCCATTAATGGGGACTGATCTTTTCTACAAAGTAGCACTCAATAGACTGCCGGGTATTGGCCATGCCATTGTTAAGCACCTTACAAGTTATTTAGGCTCAGCAGATGAGGTGTTCAGTGCTAGCCCCAGCAGATTGCAAAAGGTACCTGGAATCGGTGATACGCTGACCAAAGAGATATTGAGCAAGTCTTCCTTCAATGAGTCAGAATGGATACTATCAGAATGTGAGAAGCTAGGGATTCAAATTCTACACTACACTGATGAACGATTTCCTCCTCAGTTAAAATCCATTTATGATGCTCCTACTCTACTTTACTTTAAAGGAAACCTTGATAATATTTTTGGAAGAAACGTCGCAATTGTGGGCACGAGAAAAGCCAGCAACTATGGCAAGGAAATAACAAGAACCATTGTCGGTGATCTTCAGGACCTGGGTCTATCTGTCATTAGTGGCCTGGCTTACGGAATAGACATTGAAGCGCATAAGGCCGCCATTAAGAAAAACATTCCAACCTACGCAGTATTAGCCAGTGGACTGGATATTATTTACCCATATCAACATGCCAAAAATGCGGAAGATATGCTAGACACAGGTGGCCTGATCTCTGAAAACCCTCCAGGAACAAAACCAGACGCAAGATTATTTCCAGCAAGAAATAGGATCATCGCAGGGCTTGCAGATGCAACCATGGTCATAGAGGCCGCTGCTAAAGGTGGAGCGTTGATTACGGCTAACATAGCCAACTCGTACAACAAACCCGTTTTTGCTGTACCTGGCAATTTGGGGGTGGCTTCAGCGGAAGGAACCAATCGTCTCATCGCTCAACAGAAAGCCTTGGCTTATACCGGAATAGGCGATTTGAAGTTTCACATGAACTGGGAAGCAAATGCCCAATCTGAGAAAAAAGCAAAGCAAATATCGAGTTTTGATCTTACCTCAGAGGAAAGAGCCATTCTCTCACTAATAAAAGATCAGAATGATGGTGCTGAAATAGATGAAATATCATGGAAAGCGCAAATCCCAGTAAATCAACTGGCTTCTATCCTATTGACCATGGAGTTTAATGGCCTTGTAAAAATGTTGCCAGGGAAGAAGTATATAGCCGCGATCTCTTTTTAAGAGAATATCTTATAACTGAATTCTTGACATCTTGAAAGTGCTTCTCGATCTAGTCTTAAGTCGTCTTGATCATCGATAAGCTCAATAATCTGTTCTGTAGCAACATTTCCAACCAAATCATCCTCAGCCATAGGACAACCACCAAACCCTCTAAGGGCACCATCTATTCGATTGCATCCGCTTTCTAATACAGCGCTCATTTTTTCTTTTACCTGATGTGGGGCCGCATGCAAATGGGCTCCGAATTCTATATTGGAATAGCTATCCAATAGGTTGGAGAAAACAGGTAATATTTCCTCAGGCCTCGCCACTCCAACTGTATCTGCAAGGGAAATAATACTCACGCCTAGTTCATCAAGCCTTTTCACATAATCCAGAACATAATCTACTGAGTATGGATCTCCATATGGATTGCCAAAACCCATACTCAGATAGACAACTAACGACCTACCTTTTGCCATACACTGATCCTGAGCCTCAGATACAACTTGCATGGCCTCCTCAATGCTTTTGTTGGTATTCCTTTGCTGGAAAGTTTCCGAAAGCGAGAGCGGAAAACCTAAGTAGCTTATCTCCTCAAAGGCTAAAGCAGCCTCTACACCTCTGATATTGGCCACAATGGCCAATAGCTTTGATTTTGTTGAGGAAAGATCCAAACCTTTCAATACATCGGCTGTATCAGCCATTTGAGGGATTGCCTTTGGCGATACAAAGCTGCCAAAATCGATCGTATCAAACCCCACTTGTAGCAGCAAGTTGATATAATCAATCTTAAGGCTCGTAGGTATAAAATCGTGGATACCCTGCATGGCATCCCGGGGGCATTCAATGATCTTCATTTCGGGTATCAAACCCCGAAGATGCGAACTTTCTTTTAGAAAAGCGCCTCTGCAATTTGTCTAGTTGCGGCTGACTTACTCATTGTATAATAATGTAAGCTAGGAACACCCTTCTGCATCAACTCCTTTGATTGCTTGATACACCATTCTATTCCTACTTGTCGTACCGCTTTGTTGTCTTTGCACTTATCAAGTTCGGCCATCAGCTCATCAGGCAAATCCACATGGAAAATACTAGGCAAAACGGTCGTCTGCTTCAAGGTAGCCAAGGGTTTTAGACCTGGTATGATAGGCGCATCGATCCCTTCTTCCCGACATTTATCGACGAATTCAAAGTATTTCTCATTGTCGAAAAACATTTGGGTAACAATATAATCGGCACCCATTTCAATCTTCTTTTTCAGATACTTGATATCTGTCTTCAAGTTGGGCGCTTCAAAGTGCTTTTCAGGGTAACCAGCCACACCAATACAGAAGTCTGTTTTAGCACCTTCAACCTCTTCATGTAGATAAGAGCCTTTATTCAAATCCTGCACCTGATCAAGTAAGTCAGTAGCATAGTGATGTCCTCCCTCCTCAGGAATAAATCGCCCATCTGACTTGATGGCATCACCTCTCAAAACAAGGACATTGTCAATCCCAAGAAAATCAAGGTCGATTAAAGCGTTCTCCGTTTCTTCCTTGGTGAATCCTCCACAAATAATATGTGGTACTGGATCAACTTTGTACTTATTAATAATCGCAGAACAAATCCCAACTGTACCTGGCCTTTTCCTCGTTGATACCTTCTCTAAAAGGCCTCCGGGATGCTTTTTATAGATATATTCCTCTCGATGATAAGTAACATCAATAAACGGAGGATTGAACTCCATTAAAGGATCTATCGCATCAAAAATGGATTGTACACTTTGTCCTTTCACTGGAGGAAGAATCTCAAAACTGAAAAGCGTTTTTCCTTTTGCTTTCTTTATATGGTCTATTACCTTCATCTGCTATTTTCTTAAATATCGTAGGCCAGGTTTGGAGCTAACCATTTTTCAATCTTCTCAACGCTCATACCTTTTCTCTCAGCATATGACTTCACCTGATCTTTCTCGATTTTTCCGAGGCCAAAATATTTTGATTCTTCATGCATAAAGTAGAAGCCGGAAACCGAGGCTGCCGGATACATCGCAAAGGACTCTGTCAAGCTAATCCCAGTATTTCTTTCTACCTCCAGTAAATCGAACAGCGTTCGTTTCTCTGTGTGATCAGGGCATGCGGGATAACCAGGAGCAGGTCTTATACCCTGATAGGCCTCTTTGATAAGACTTTCATTGTCGAAGCTCTCCTTATGAGCAAAGCCCCAAAGTTCTTTTCTCACTCTCTCGTGCATCAACTCGGCAAAAGCCTCTGCTAATCGATCTGCTACCGCTTTGATCATGATGGAGTTGTAATCATCGTGATCAGCTTCATACTTTTTCACCAGGTCCTCAATACCAATACCAGTAGTTACCGCAAAACCTCCTAGATAATCATCGCCAGTGCCTTTTGGAGCCACATAATCTGCCAGACTAAGGTTTGGCAAACCGCTCCCCTTTTTACCTTGCTGACGGAGCATATGAAATGTAGCCTTCAATTCACCTCTACTTTCATCGGCGTACACCTCAATATCATCCCCTACACTATTGGCTGGGAAAAGGCCAACTACGCCATTAGCGTGCAACCTCTTTTCTGATATTACCTTATCCAACATTTGCTGAGCATCGTCATAAAGCTTTTTGGCCTCATCACCTACTACCTCGTTTTCCAGGATTTGTGGAAACTTCCCTTTGAGCATCCAGGTAGAGAAAAATGGCGTCCAGTCAATATAGTCTCGTATTTGAGCAATATCAAAGTCATCGAATACCGTTATTCCTACTTCACTAGGTTTGACATATGACTTGTTTGCCCAATCAACTTTCAGCTTATTGTCCGAAGCAGCTTGATAGGAAATATAGTTTTTGACTACTTTCCTATTGGCATGGTCCTCTCTCAGAGACTGATATTCAGCTTTAGTCCTATCAAAGATCCCGTCATACGTTTCAGGGTTAATTAGCTCACCTGCCACCGGTACTGATTTGGAAGCGTCTAGTACATGAATAACAGACCCGGTGTAAACTGGGTCAATTTTCACAGCAGTGTGGATTCGACTGGTGGTAGCTCCTCCAATCATTAATGGAACCTTCATTTCTCTTCGTTCCATTTCCCTTGCTACATCTACCATTTCGTCTAATGACGGAGTGATCAACCCACTTAGACCAATAGCGTCAACCTGATGTTCCACCGCAGCGTCCAGAATTTTCTCAGTAGGCACCATTACTCCCAGATCGATGATCTCGAAATTGTTGCAAGCGAGCACCACCCCTACGATATTCTTCCCAATATCGTGTACGTCTCCCTTTACTGTCGCCAATAAAATTTTCGGCGCTGAAGAGCTATCCTGATTTTCAGCTTTTTCCTCCTCTAAGTATGGGAGAAGATAGGCCACAGCTTTTTTCATCACCCTGGCACTCTTTACTACCTGAGGCAAAAACATCTTCCCGCTTCCAAAAAGGTCACCTACCACATTCATTCCGTCCATCAGGGGACCTTCAATCACCTTCAATGGACGCCCATATTGCTGTCTCGCCTCCTCTGTGTCGGCATCAATATGTTCAACAATACCTTTTACCAAAGCGTGCTCAAGCCTTTTCTCAACTGATTCTTTTCTCCAGGAATCGTCTTTCACCTGCTTCTTTCCACTATTCTTCACTGTCTCAGCAAAGTCCAGTAGTCGCTCGGTGGCGTCACTCCTACGATTGAGCAACACGTCTTCTACTCTCTCTAGAAGATCCTTCGGAATATCGTCATAGACTTCTAGCATAGTGGGGTTTACAATCCCCATATCCATACCTTCTTTAATGGCATGGTATAAAAAAGCAGAGTGCATGGCTTCTCTTACAGGATTATTACCTCTAAATGAGAAGGAGACATTACTCACACCGCCGCTCACATGGGCACCTGGAAGATTCTCACGTATCCACTTGGTAGCTCGGAAAAAGTCAACAGCATTGTTGTTATGTTCTTCAATTCCAGTAGCTACGGGAAAGATATTAGGATCGAAAATGATATCTTCTTTCGGAAACTTAACCTTCTCTACAAGAATATCATATGACCTTTTACAAATCTCTACTCGTCGTTCATAAGTATCTGCCTGACCTTTTTCATCAAAGGCCATGACTATGACTGCCGCACCATAGCGTTTTACTTTCTGAGCTTGAGCAATGAACTTATCCTCCCCCTCCTTTAAGGAAATTGAATTCACCACTCCCTTGCCTTGGATACACTGAAGACCTGCTTCTATGATCTCCCATTTAGAAGAATCAATCATCACAGGTATTCGTGCAATATCCGGCTCCGCCGCAATTAGATTCAGAAAACGCACCATGGCTTCTTTACCATCGAGCATCCCCTCATCCATATTAACATCCAGGATCATTGCTCCACCCTCTACTTGGTTTCGAGCGATCTCTAGCGCTTCTTCGTAATTATCCTCTTTTATGAGTCGTGCGAATTTCTTTGATCCAGTGACGTTCGTTCGCTCTCCAACGTTCACAAAATTTGACTCAGGAGTGACAATCAATGGCTCCAGACCAGAGAGTCTTAAAGTCGGTTTTAAGTCCATAAAATCCTTAGGCAACTACCTCTTCTTGAATTGATCGTGGTGAAAATTCTTTCGCCGCTTCGGCTATCAACCTTATGTGGTCAGGAGTAGTACCACAACACCCCCCTACAATGTTTAGAAAACCTGAAGAAAGGAAGTCTTTGATATGTTCCACCATTTCTTCAGGAGTTTGGTCATATTCTCCAAACTCATTTGGTAAACCCGCATTTGGGTGTGCGCTGACACTAAAAGGTGCTTTGTCAGACAGGGTCTTCAGATAGGGTCTCAATTCCGCAGCACCTAAAGCACAATTCAGGCCGATTGATAAAATTGGCATATGCGATACTGAAATCAGAAACGCTTCTGTAGTCTGACCACTCAACGTCCGTCCACTAGCATCCGTAATAGTTCCTGATATCATAATAGCCCTTTGCTCACCCTCCTCCTCAAATAGTTCAGAAAGCGCAAACAAAGCTGCTTTGGCGTTTAATGTATCTGTTATAGTCTCAATTAGAAATGCGTCTACACCTCCATCAAAAAGTCCTTTTGCTTGTTTCTTAAAAGCAATTCGTAAATCATCGAATGTAATGTTCCTATAACCTGGGTCATTTACGTCCGGAGACATAGAGGCTAACCTATTGGTAGGTCCCATGGAACCCGTCACAAACCGGGGTTTATCAGGCTCTTTCGCTGTAAATTCATCTGCTACCTCTCTAGCGATCTTCGCTGATTCATAATTGATTTTATAAATCCATTCATCGCTATGAAGTCCATAATCTTCTTGTGCTACTGAAGTTCCACTAAAAGTATTGGTCTCCACTATATCAGAACCTGCCTCGAAGTAGGCAGCATGAATCTCTTTGATAACGTCAGGTCTTGTAACCGAGAGTAGGTCGTTGTTTCCTTTGAGGGGAAGGGTGTGGTCCTTTAGATCATCATTTCTAAAGTCTTCCTCCTCTAACTTATGCCGCTGAATCATAGTGCCCATAGCACCATCTAACACCAAAATTCTTTCCTTAACTGCCTCTAGTATATTCATCCCTACATTTTTCTTTTTCTTACTTACCAGAGAAGGAATCAGAATAGACTCTTATCTGCTTCAGCTGAGCTGAATGGGAGTTGGCACCGAAATCTAGCGACAGGTTGCCAAGGTGTCTTAGGGCCCATTCCCTCGACCTTTCTCGATAAGTTGCGCAAATATACTGCTAAGACATCAATCTGTGTTCTTTACTTTCTTCCCTATTTCAAACCCGACATTGAGGCTTAGATAGTCGGCAATATCAGAACCCGTCACATTATAAAGCGCTAAGAATCTCCATCTGCCTGCGTTTACTCCAACTCTTGGCGCAAAACCAAAATTGGAAGCTCTTTCATCTAGATCTCCAATATTCACACCTCCAATGTCGACTGCAAGTCCCACTTTTCTTCGCGAATAGACTCCCACACCTACGCCTACAAATGGCTTTACTTTATCATCTGAAAAAAAGTATTCAGCAAAAAGTGTGTTGCCAGCAATATGAGTAGTGCTTAAGTCAAAAGATGATCCTTGCACTTCAATCTCACCTCCATTCAAATAACTCCTCTCAAGTCGAAATCCAAACAACCACTCTGAGTTTGGTGCATATCTTGGCTCTATGTAAGCACCAGAACCATTTGTGAATTCTGGATCCGTTGAAGAGTTCCATGCAAGGCCTAATTCCACCCTAAAGGGCTTAAGCGTCTGACTTTGCACTTGAATGACAAAAAATAAAGCTGTAAAAAATAAAAAAGTCTTCATGAGTTTTTGAGTTTGATTGTAAGGCAAATGAAAAGTCATTTACCCTTAAAAAATCTTAAATCCATTCTTTGTGAAAATATTAGCTACCTCCTACTAGTCATTTTTTTTGAAAACAGCCATTTATCACTATTTGGCCTGAGTTTGTCAACAGGAACAAATACCTTTATTAAGTTAATAAAAGGTCAATGTCAAAACGAAATATCACTGTTGCAACTATTGCTTTGGTGGCAGTAGTTGTACTCTTTCTTCTCTTCAAGCCGTCAGGCAGCTCAGATTCGGAAATCCTAATATCTGCATCTCAAGGAAAATTCGTAGTAGATGTAACTACAACCGGAGAGCTAGAAGCTAAGAACTCCGTGAAAATCCTGGGACCAAAAGGATTAAGAAACTACAGGATCTGGAATGTATCCATTCAGAAAATAATCGAGGAAGGCACTTACGTTGAAAAAGGGCAATTCGTAGCAAGCCTGGATGCATCGGAACTAACAACAAAAATAAACGAAACCGCCTTAGAACTTGATAAGTCCCAATCGCAATACACACAAACGAAACTAGATACAACTCTTCAAATGAGAGAAACAAGGGATCAGCTTGTCAATCTCGAGTATGCGGTGAGGGAAAAACAACTTGTTCTTGATCAAAGTCAGTTTGAGCCACCAGCTACTATCCAAAAAGCTGAGATAGAACTGGAGAAAGCCAAGAGAGAGCTTAGTCAGGCCAAGGAAAACTACAAAATCAAAAAAGATCAGAATGTGGCCAAAATGCAGGAGGTAAATGCAACGGTCAATAAAACACGATTTGAACTTGAGGGCATGCAGGCCCTTGCCTCTAACTTTACCATTCTCGCTCCAGAAGATGGCATGTTGATCTACAAGAAAGACTGGAGAGGTAATCCGATTAAGGAAGGCTCTCAAGTATCCGCATGGGATCCTGTAGTCGCCACACTCCCCGATCTTTCAAAGATGCTATCCCAAACTTACGTGAATGAAGTAGACATCCGAAAGATCAAAGTCGGTCAAGATGTAGAGATAGGATTGGATGCATTCCCGGAAAAGAAGCTTACAGGAAAGGTGGTCAAAGTGGCTAACGTGGGCGAGCAAAGACCTAATTCAGATGCAAAGGTATTTCTAGTAAGTGTGGAGGTAAATGAATCAGATGACCTTCTGAGACCGGCCATGACCACCAGCAATAGAATAATCGTGGAACAGCTTGAAGAAGTAGTGTATGTTCCTCTGGAATGCATTCACAATCAAAATGATTCCATTACGTACGTATTCAAAAAGTCTGGCTTGGGTATTGAAAAGCAAGAAGTTTTATTAGGTAATACCAACAACAACGAAGTTGTCATTGAATCAGGAATTTCTTCAAATGACAAGGTGTATTTGAGCAACCCTTTGGGAATGGAAAATGAAGAAATCAGCCTTTTACCAGAGCTCAATGGAAAGAGGAATAAGCCACTGGATAATAAATCCATTTCCCTTTTGGAAGGCAACAAAAGATGAATATTCCCAATAAGGAAAGGCTAGCCGCCAACCTGTTCATTGCCATTGAAGCTGTGTTCTCTAATCGTGTCCGTTCAATTTTGACCGCTCTAGGCATCATATTCGGTGTAGCCGCCGTGATATCCATGTTAGCTATAGGAAATGGCGCCCAGCAGGAGATATTAGAACAAATCAAACTTGTGGGGCTCAATAACATCGTCATAAAGCCAATAGTTGAGCAGACAGAAGAGAAGATTGCCGAAAGTACCGAGGGCGAGGAAAAAGAGAAATTTTCTCCTGGGCTGACTCTTACCGACAAAGCTTCCATCGAAGAAATGATTCCTGGCATTCAAGGCATTAGCCCTGAAGTAGTTTTGGACACTTACATTATCAAATCAGGCATTAGAAGATCGGCCAAATTGGTAGGTGTAGAAGACACATATTTTGACATCTTCAACTTCGATCTTGAAAGGGGAAACCATTTTACCAGAGACCAAATACAAACAGGAAAACCTGTATGTATCATTGGAAGTGCTATTAAATCCAAGTTCTTCGCTACCGAAAACCCGTTAGGTAAGCAAATCAAATGTGGTAATAGATGGTTGACGATTATCGGAATCTTAGAACCTCGAACCATTAGCAGTTCGAGTCGGCAAAACCTGGGAATCCGCAACTACAACCTTGATGTATATACTCCCTTGCAGACTATCCTAATACGATATAAGAACAGAAACCTAATCACTCGCAAGATGATTCAGGAAGCCAACTCCAATCGAGGCAATAGTGATGATGAGAACGAAGAAGCTGCACCATCAAATTATCACCAATTGGATAGACTAGTCGTCCAAGTGGCTAATACTGAAAAGCTGAGCAGTACCGCAGAAACTATATCCCGCATGTTGGAACGTAGGCACTTTGGGGTAGTAGATTATGAAATAGAAATACCCGAACTACTATTGAAGCAACAGCAACGAACAAAAGACATCTTCAACTATGTCCTAGGTGCAATAGCTGGAATATCGCTTATAGTTGGTGGAATAGGTATTATGAATATAATGTTAGCATCCGTACTGGAAAGGATCAAAGAAATCGGCCTTAGGTTATCTCTGGGTGCTAAAAAATCTGATATAGTCAACCAATTCATGTTTGAGGCCATGATGATCAGTGTAACCGGGGGTGTCATTGGAATCATACTCGGTGTGGTATTAGCCTACTTGGTGAGTCAACTTGCAGAAATACCTACCATAGTTTCTTTCTTTTCAATCATTATATCGTTCGGAGTAGCCGCTGCCATTGGACTCATCTTTGGCATTGCGCCGGCAAGAAAAGCCGCTAAACAAGATCCCATTCAATCTTTGAGATATGAGTAGAAGTTTAATCACAGCTCTTTTTGTCATCATTAGTTTGTGCGGATGGTCACAAGTGTTCACTTTAGAAGACATCATCATACGAGCTAAGGAACAATCTCCTTCTTCCAAGCAAGCCGAAACCAGGAAAGAAAACAGATATTGGCAGTATAGACTTTTCAAGTCTAACTATAACCCGCAACTAAGACTTGCAGGAGGTTTGCCCAACTATAATCGGGACTTTTTTGGTAACAGGCTCGATGATGGTACCATTGTATTTCAAAGCAGAGAACAAACCAATAGCAATTTAGGTCTGGCTTTAAATCAACCTTTAGGATTCAGTGGGGGGAACCTATCAGTCAATTCTGTTTTAAATCAGTTCAACGATATCTCTCAGGATTTCACTCAATGGAATTCAACATTGATCAATGTTCAGCTTGACCAACCGCTCTTTGGCTTTAATGAATTGAAGTGGGATAAGAAGACTGAACCTCTTAGATATGAGGAATCCAGAAGGGAATATGTAGAAGAGATGGAGTTAATCTCTCGCCAAGCAGTAAACAGGTTTTTCAATTATCTGGATGCTCAGGTGAACTACGAAATCGCATCCTTCAACTTAGCCAACAACGATACCATCTACAACATTGAGCAAGGACGATACAACATTGGCACCACCTCCAAGGACAAATTGCTGCAGGTAGAGTTACAATTGCTGCGATCCCAACAAGATGTGGCCCAAGCCCAACTTGATTTACAAACTGCACAGTTGGCGATAAGTACCTTTATAGGTATTGAGGCAACGGAAGCGCTCACCCTATTACTCCCAGATTCGATTCCTATCTTTGATGTCAACGAAGCTACGGCGTTACAACAAGCAAAAGCCTATCGGGCAGACTTCATCGCTTTTGAAAGAAGAAGATTAGAAGCGCAAAGAGAGGTAGCTAGAGCCAGGAGCAATCGGTTTCAAACCAACCTAAATGCCGCATTTGGATTGAACGCAGCTGGCTCAGAAATAGGAGACTCCTATACAGATGCCAATAACCAGCAACGTATAAATGTTACCCTGAGCGTCCCTATTGTCGACTGGGGTCGCAATAGAGCTAGAATGAAGACCGCCATCGCCAATCAGCAATTAACAGATTATGTAATCAATCAGGAAGAACTGAATTTTGAGCAGGAGATCCTCACTCAAGTTCGTCAGTTCGTGGTGCTCCGCAACCAAATCCAGATTTCAAAAAAGTCAGATGAGGTAGCACAGGAAAGATATTTAGTAGCTCAAAACCGATACCTGATAGGTAAAATCGACATCACCAATTTGAATATTGCATTGACAGAAAAAGACAATGCTAAAAGGAGTTATCTTGAGTCTCTAAGGCGATTTTGGTCCGCATATTTCGATCTTAGAAGACTTACTCTTTATGATTTCGTAAACAATGAACTTCTATACACCAACTAACAAACTTTACTCCATCAAAACTTCTTTTTGCCTATTCATTTTCGGTCTTTTCGGGACAATCAATGTCTGTGCTCAGGAAGTATACAAATCAGACAATCTTATAATTATTAAACTCGCTGAGAGCACCTACCAACACATCACTTATTTGGATACAGAAGATTATGGCAGGGTAGCTTGTAATGGCATGCTCGTAATCAATGGTGGGGAAGCGGCCGTATTTGATACGCCTACAAATGATCAGATATCTGAGGAATTGATAAAATGGGTGGAAGAGGAGCAAAAAGCCAAGATCACATCGGTGGTAATCAATCATGCTCATGTTGATTGCCTGGGTGGGCTAAAAGCTTTCCATAGTAGAAAAATCCCTTCCTATTCTAGTAAAAGAACCATAAACAAAGCGCTCAAGGATAAGATGGAAACCCCACTAAATGGATTTGATAGAGAACAAAAGCTTAAAGTCGGAAAAGAAACGGTCATCAACTTATATGCCGGTGGGGCGCATACTGCGGGCAACATAGTTAGCTACGTAAAAAAGGATGCGGTACTGTTTGGAGGTTGTATGCTGAAAGCTTTGAACGCCAAGCAAGGCAATATTGAGGACGCCAATCTAAATGAATGGTCGAATACCATAAACCGAGTCAAAAAGGAATTCAAAGGACTTACTCAGGCCATACCAGGACACGGTAACGTTGGAGGCATGGAGCTACTGGACTACACTGCTGCTCTATTCTTCAGATAAATTTAAATAGCGGGCTCTTGACACAACGGCTTCTCCAAAAAAGCAGAGGCCCGCATTGAATACTGAAAGGGATATCGTGCCGGCTAAAACCCATTGCCAGGTTGGGGCTTCTGAAAATTTTAGCATCGCTGATTCGGATATAAAACAGACACCCATACCTATTAGCACCAATCCAGTTGGCGCCAAAAAAAGCCATCTGCGGTAATATTTCTTTTTGATATCCATTTGTTCTTAACTACCAGGCCTCAAAGGAGTTCAGCCAAGAACAGTTAATCCCACTGGCCAAAGATCCAGTTGCCCTTTAATTTCGGATCATCAGAAGTCACAAATGTCTCAAAAGCATAAAGCAGTTCGGTCCTTGAAAGTCTGCCATCCTTGTTGATATCCAGGTTTATGAAAGACTTAGCTGAATACTTGATATCAATCTTGTAAATAAGAAACAGATCCGCGTACTCATCAGTAGAGATGTATCCATCATGGTTTTCATCAAATAGATCAAAAAAGAAGCCCACCATAAACTCTACGAACTCGTCTAGGTTGACTTCATTTTCTTCACCAGGTGCCACTAATCTTTTATCGGCATACTCCAGCCACTCCTGCAGAGAGATGGTTTGACCTTCTGAGTGCTTAATATTTGTCAGAAACTTATGAAAAAAGTTGACGCATCTATCTACCAGAAACTTGTTCTCCTTGCTTTCATAGGAAAACCCAAATTCCATTCTCAACCTTTCAGCTATATCTGAGAAGTCTTCCAACTGGAGACAACCATTGCCATCCTGATCCAATAGTCGGAAGAAGTGCGTAAGTTTTTTCTTTTGAAACTCGGTCAACATGTTAGGTCGATGTTACCGCGAATCTAAATCAATTGCTCTCTTCAACCATTCCCCATGTCGCCTTCTTTCCCCAACTTGCTAGCTAGTGTGTAAAGACCCAACATTCCCAAAAGCAATATCAATAATCCCATAATCCGTCAGAAGATTTAAAATAAATACTGAGTTAACATTACGGTAACATCAGCTGAAAAGAAAAGTTCCTTGTATCAGCCTGCAATTTTCGAGTTGGGATAGTGCATCGCGCCAGGAAACATTTCCTTATCCAATCCATCCAGCAGCTTGCCGAACCTCGTAGATTGTATTTTGATATCATCCTCTCCTATCCCATCAAATGGGTCTTCCATGTGTTCCTGAATATTAATAAGACTAATCAAGATGAAGGAGTACATCAAAGGAATCACATAAGTAATTATAGGTATCGTGAAAATATTGATAGAGGAGGCGAATGAAGGAGATAATAAAATAGGAAAAGAGAAGATGAAGGCTCGGCTGTAGGTCCTGAGTGTAATAGGAGTTCGATACTCGCGAACGATTTTTAACTCTTCGAAATCAACCGTAATCATACTCACGTATTCATTGATTCTGGACATCTCAGAGCTACCTACGGTTGACCTCATACCCTGAAGTCTATTAGACAAATGTGAAAAAGAAGAGTAGACCCTCATCTCATGATCATCAAACTTCGCAGACTTCAAGTAGTCTTTTACTTCATTGAGCATCTTCTTCAATTGATCCGTGACTGAGGACAGTAGCTCTTGTGAAGCAGTCCCATGCTCTCCCCAATGTTTTACAGCTAGAAATACAGACACAGCATGTCCCTTGATACCTGCCAAATGTCTCAATGCCTCTTCCCTTCTCTGATATGCAGAATTAATCGCAAAGACTATTGGAAATACAATGGCTACAGATACCATTGATAGGCTTATCTCAGCAAAAACACCCAACCTAACGCATAGCCACGTGCCAAAAATTGAAAGAAAGGTGATGAGAAAGGTTCTGTAATTGATAATAATAGAAAGACTACTAAAGAAGGATCTCATAGGTGGTAAAAGGTGGTGGTAAAAAATATGAGTGTACCGTCCGCTACAAATCAATACTTATAGAGGCTTTCACTACTCTCAATACAATTTAAAAATTCTGTCTCTGAAATACTTTTAGCTCGGTCATAAAATTCAAAAACAGAAAGAAGAAATCTCAGTGGGATAACAAATTCACAATTAGATAGTAACTTGATGTAAACTGACCCGATTATGACTAAGATCAATAGAAGAAACTGGCTAAGAAAGGCAAGCCTTACGGGCGCTACAGGACTAGCGCTCCCATCTCTTTTAGCAAACTACTCCTCCGAAGAGATCCAATCATTTAATGCAAGGCCACTTGCTGATCTCATCAAATTAAGTAGCAACGAAAACCCCTATGGCCCGTCGGAGAAAGTAAGAAAAGCCATGACTGATGCTTTTAATATAAGCTGTAGGTATCCTTTCTCATACAGTCAGGACCTTTTCAAAATGATTGCTGAAAAAGAAGGAGTTCCAGAAAATCATATCGTAATCGGCGGTGGTTCCACTGAAGGCCTGAAATTAGTTGGATTAACTTATGGAAAGGATGGAGGGGAAATCATTGCAGCCCGTCCTACCTTCCTGGCGATGATGACCTATGCAAGACAATGGGGAGGCACTGTGAATTGGGTTCCTGTTAATAATGACCTCATGCATGACCTTCCTGAAATGGAAAAGAGGATATCTTCCAAGACCAAACTAATTTTCCTCTGCAACCCAAACAACCCAACCTCCACTCTTTTACCGAGAAAGGAAGTAATGGATTTCTGTGAAACTGCTTCCCAAAAAGCCATTGTTTTTAGCGATGAAGCTTATTACGATTTCATCGAAGAGGAAGACTATCCTTCTATGGTGGAGCTGGTAAAAAAAGGACAGGACGTCATAGTTTCTAGGACATTTTCAAAGGTATATGGGTTGGCAGGGCTTCGTATAGGATATATGGTAGCGAAGCCATCAATTGCAGCCGAATTGAGAAAAAATGTGATGGCTTTCACCAATGTCTTGGCTATTCAAGCAGCTAAAACAGCCATGGAAGAACAATCATTTTATGACTTTAGCCTGGCACAAACAAAAGCAGCTAAAAAGAGCATGATGGCTACGCTGGACGAATTGAATCTGGAGTATGCCCCTTCTCATACTAACTTCTTATTCTTTAAATCAGGAAGAAATATAGATAAGCTCAATGCTCAAATGAGAGAGCAAGGAGTTATGATCGGTCGACCATTCCCTCCTTTCACCGACTGGTGCAGAATCAGCACAGGTACGCTGGAAGAAGTGGAAGTATTTAATCAGGCCTTGAAGAAAGTAATGGCTTAATTCACGTATCCTGGTCCTTTAACAAATTTGCCTGGAGTGGCTCCGGTATGATTTCCATCTTTCAATACCTGCTCTCCGTTGACAAAGACATGTATCACGCCTTCGGCATATTGATGAGGCTCTGCAAAAGTGGCCACATCGGCAACTTTTGCAGGATCAAAAACTACCACGTCGGCATAGTGTCCGACTTGTAGAGCGCCACGCTTCTTTATCTTCAAATTGGCCGCTGGCAAGGAGGTAAGTTTCCGAATACCCTCCTGCAGGGAAACAACTTTTTCATCTCTGGAGAATTTGCCCAATACTCTTATGAAGGATCCATAAGCCCTGGGGTGTGTACTCTGCTTGATAAAAACTCCCTCGTTGGTATATGAGCCAGCGTCAGAGCAAAAACTCACCCATGGCACCGCCAACTTCTTTTTTATATTTTCTTCAGACATAGAGAAATAAACTACCTGGATCCTGCTCTCATCCTCCACTATCAAATCGACAACAGTTTCGGCTGGTGTTTTGCCAAGGTCTTCCGCCACCTCCGGCAAGTACTTTCCTATATATTTTCGAAGCTTCTCTGATTTAAACCCGACAAACAAGATGGTTTCTGGAGGATTTCGGAAGTTGATCTCTTCCAAGGCCTTGGACCGCATAGAAGGATCTTTCATCCGCTCAATGGTCGCATCTACTCCCCCCTCTCGTGCCCAATCAGGCAATTGCACATGCAGCCCGGTCGAACTGGCATTGTAGGTATATATATCGGCAGTAATGTCCAATCCCAGATTTCGGGCAGAATCTACCTTGGCAATAGCCAGGTCCATTTTATGCCAGTTATCCTTCCCTGAGGCTTTTAGATGGTATATCTCGGCAGGGAGATCACCTTCTTTACTTATCTGAATAAGTTCGTCAATGGATTCTAATAACCGATCCCCCTCGTTTCGGATATGAGAAATATACATACCACCATACCTGCCCGCTACACTTGCCAGGGCACTGAGCTCTTCTGTATCTGCATACATACTAGGTGCGTAAAGCAAAGAAGAAGAAATACCTACAGCCCCTTCCTCCATCGCTTGAGCGGTCAGTTGCTGCATTTCTATAATCTCCTGGTCAGTAGCCTTTCTATTTTCATAGCCAATGATGTGCTGTCTTAAAGTGCCATTCCCAACGAATGAGGCCACGTTGGTAGAAACTCCTTTTTCCTCGAGGTACTGTAGATATTCTCCAAGAGAAGACCAATTGATATCAAATTTTATATCGACCTGATTGTCCAACATCTCTTGCTTCATGATGTCATTCAAGGGACCCATTGATCGCCCTTCTCCCATTACCTCAAGGGTAACTCCCTGCCGAATATCACTTTGTGATCTTCCATCCTCCAATAGTGCAACGTTGGCCCAACTCAGCATATTGATAAAACCAGGAGATACGGCCAGACCGTCTAAATCAATCTCTAATTCGGCAGACGCGTCCTTTAGATCTCCAATAGCAGCAATTGTGTCTTTTGCAATGGCGATATCCATATTGAAAGGAGCTCCTCCAAAGCCATCATAGATCAGTCCATTTCTGAGAATAGTATCGTACTTGCGGGCTTGTTCACATCCGCAGAGCAGACTTATTAAAGTGATGGGTAAGATTAGGTTCCTCATACTTAAAGATAAGGAATGACAAAAATCTAACGGCGTAGCCTGCGCTCCCAATGTGTGGCTTCCCGTTCCTTCTTCAACCTGGATTGAACGTCATCCGAAAATAGATCTGGATGTGGATCGCCCTTTGACGTAAAATGCCAGTCACCACATTCATCACATTGATAGACATTTATCGGACCTGTATGGTTGAGGTGGAACTGCCGTGCATGATGACTAAATAAAGCCTCTTCCGCAAGCGACTTGGATATAAATGAAACTTTCCTTGTAACAGGACAATGCATCAATCATTAAAATGATAGAGCAATACCAAAGTACCAGAAAAAACAGGCTTTCTCTCTCCAACTATTGACATTTTAGCAGCCACTTCTGCTTTGATAATACCCCTCAAGTTGGTAAGACCTTCAAGATGTGCACTCAGCTTTAGTTTTGAACCAACAGGTACGGGCTGAGTAAATCTCAATTTTTCAATACCGTAATTGACCATCATCTTAAGGTTATTCACTTCCAATATTTGATTCCACAAATGTGGTATCATGGAGAGAGACAAGTAGCCATGTGCAATAGGAGCACCAAAAGGTCCATCTTTAGCTTTTTCAGGGTCTGTGTGGATCCATTGATGATCATGTGTAGCCACAGCAAATTGATTGATTTGTTCCTGACTTACTTCGAACTCTTCAGATTCGCCTAAATCCTTACCCAGATACTGCTGGAATTCTTCAAAGTTGCCGATGGTGATATTAGCCATAGGTGAGTATTTCTTTCAACACCGCGAAGTTAAGAAAAGCCCATTTCGAATCAATATTGAGTCGAATTAAAACCTAGAATGAGATTATATTTCCTGTCAAATTCTAGCATCATGCGCATATTACTAAGCTTCATAACCCTATTCTCGGCATTTCTACTATTTGGTCAAAACACCAAAGATGTCCTGTCCTCAATAAAGAAAAATCAGAAAATGTATAATGAGGCTGCTTTAAAGATTTGGAATTTAGCTGAGGTAGGTTATCAGGAGTATGAAAGCTCCAAGATTCTTATAGATTTATTGAAATCTGAAGGTTTCACTATAGAAGAGGGAGTCGCAGGCATACCTACTGCGTTTGTGGCTACCTACGGTACAGGCTCACCTGTTCTCGGTGTTTTAGGAGAATACGATGCCTTGCCGGGTATATCTCAAAAGGCCACAACTTCTAAGCAACCGCTCATACCGGAAGGCGCTGGACACGCATGCGGTCATCACCTATTCGGAGTGGCATCTGCGGCTTCAGCCATAGCTGCAAAAGAATGGCTTCAAAAGACAAAATCATCAGGGACCATTAAATTCTTCGGCACTCCGGCGGAAGAAGGTGGCTCAGGCAAAGTGTACATGGTTCGGGAAGGACTCTTCGAAGGAGTTGATGCGGTCCTTCATTGGCACCCATCAGGTTTGAATGCCGCAAGCCCCTTTACTACTTTATCCAACAAAACGGGGAAATTTCGTTTTTATGGCGTTTCTGCTCATGCTTCTGGCGCCCCAGAGAGAGGCAGATCGGCGCTAGATGGCGTAGAGGCCATGAACCATATGGTAAATATGATGAGAGAACACACTACTGAGAAAACAAGAATTCACTATGTCATCACAAAGGGAGGTAAAGCGCCGAATGTCGTTCCAGACTTTGCTGAAGTCTATTATTACGTAAGGCATCCTGACCCTCAAGAAGTGAAAGAACTATGGAACAGGCTGGAAAATGCGGCAAAAGGCGCTGCTTTAGGAACTGACACAGAGGTAAAAATAGAAGTCACAGGAGGCGTATATAATGTACTAAGAAATGACGCTCTTCAAGAGATGGTTTACAACAATCTAATTAAAGTTGGAGGCATAACATACTCTGAAGACGAAGTGAAATTTGCCACCGAAATTGCCACCACTTTAGGTAAAAGTGCCAAGCCTCTAACGAAGGCGAATGAAGTTGAAGCATTTCAATTCAGAACTGTACCAGCCTCTACAGATGTTGGTGATGTAAGTTGGGCTGTACCAACGGCCGGTCTAAACACTGCAACCTGGGTCCCAGGAACAGCAGCGCACTCATGGCAAGCAGTCGCTGCCGGCGGAATGACCATAGGACTTAAGGGAATGGAGGTAGCAGCAAAGACCCTGGCACTAAGCCTTCAGCAGCTGTATACAGATGATACTATCTTAACCCAAGCTGCTCAAGAATTTAAAGAAAGACAAGGGTCCAATTTCACTTACGAACCATTGATTGGACAAAGAGCACCAGCGTTAGATTACAGAAAATAGTAAGATTTTAAGAATCACTCAAAACAGTTGAACTGCAATTTTTCCCGTTTCTACACGTTTTATCACCGTATACTCAATCAATATTCTCATTAAAGAGCATATTCTGTTTGTTTGTTTTATCGAAAGAGTATGAGAAAGCTATTAGGAACCACTTTTTTCATTTTAGTACTTTTTTCAGGCTATAGCCAGAAAGTAACTGAGAAAATCGACGAATTGACTTATGCCTGGGATACGGAAGCAGAAAAGCTTTCAGCTTACGAGGGCTTAGTTGAGTTTTGTCAGAATGATACTTATAGGTATTCTACAATTGATCTCATTAAAGAGATTCACCACTATGACTCATTACTTTATAAAAAACTTCTAAAGGTTAGTAGAAGAAAACAAACTCATGAACTCTCAAAGACACTCAAGGATATAGAAGAATTTGAAAGTAAATACACCACTAAGAATTTCATTCATTTCCTACATGAAGATTGCAATGCCAGTAGCGAAATCGAAAAGGATAGTGATGGATCAAGAAAGGATTTCGGTGTAGGGTCCTATGACAATCGAGTTTACGTTCTGGAAGTGGAATTGGGTAGATACGTACATCACATTACTAAGAGGATTGATAGGATCAGAGATCACGTTCATCATCTATACAATTGATCAGATAAATAGGTAAGGAAATCTTGCCTTGGCTCCATCCCAATAGGGCAATTGGAGAATTTCTTTTAGTCTTTCGGGATTGTTCTTTCTCAGCTGAGAAACGGTAGATTTTGCCTTTTGTTCTTCCCCCAAGTTTGCCAGATAAATGGCTTTCTTCCATTGAAACCAAGGAGCATTTTGAGATATTAACAACTGTAATTCGGTTGACTGGAGACTTAAATCATATCTTTTCATCTGATCACCTTTGTTCGTGACACCATGTAAATAGCCATTTAGGTTATCCAGGAGTCTAGCACTCATATCCCCCCTACTATCAGCCTTTTTAGCTGTATTGATCAGTGCCTTAATTTCTTTGCGCCACCAAGAGGCTGTATATGTCGTACTGTCTAATATATGCGGATTGAGAATAGAGGTTTCGAACTCAGAAAAGGCTTTATAATAAAGCTCCATTTTGCGACCCTCGTCTTTAAGATATTTACCGTCTTGGTTCATGGCTTTCTTAAACCCCTTTTCGGCTTCCAACCCAGAAATGATTTCAGTTAAATCATTGCTAATAGGTAGTGTTTTATTCTCAAAGCTGGTGGCCAGCCGATAACTCTCTGAGAGGTTAGATACTTTCAAAGAGTCTATCCTCTGCTTTACCCTTTCTATGTATTCAGTATTCCAACCAAGCCCCAACAAGCCATAAAGATGAGCTATTGTTACTTCGTATTCCTCCTCAGGTGCCCATTGATGGCCAGCATCATAAACATTTAAGAAGCTCCCCACCTTCCTCTCCTTTAACGTCTCATCCCAAAGCCTATGCTCGCGATAATTCATATCCCTCGTACCCACCACGGCCGCATATTTCAGATCATCATTTTCTCCAGGAAAGTGAGCAGAATACTCACTCTTTGGGCCCGCCACCGATATAACACCATCAATGTCGCTATCAAGCGAAGCAAGATGCTGGGATAATCTTCCTCCCCCAGAAAAGCCACTCACCACGACCTTAGCATCTGATATTTGTAGGTGCCTTTGGGTATGTTTCCTCACATTTTCATAGGCCTCAACGCCCAAATGGAGTGGCCCGTTTTTAGAGTTATTGGACCCAATAAGCACAATCTCATATTTTTCTGCAAGTTGTCTATAGAGTCTAAGAGGCAAACTCCCCCTGGCAGCTGGCTCCATAAAATAAATTACCGATTTCGGAGCATTAGACCCGATGGAACTGGGTATGTATAGAGCGTAAGTCTGAGCAGGGTCGCTTTCACAACGCACAGTATCAATGATTGTCCCGGACTCAAAAGGCTGTGAGCTTAGAGAGTGAACAAGAAAAAGGAAGAGCCAAAGACCTAAATAAGGTTTTAGCGTTAGTCGATGTTTAGTTTGGACCATATTCTGAACAATAACCAGGTAGCCAAACTAAACCCTAATAGCATAAATAAACCTAGTAGAATATTTCCATAAATAAAGTTCCCTATGGAAAAGAGCGCCATGTAAATTCCAAAGCAGCCTAAAACAACACACAATAAGCCTCTCGGCACATCCCAACCATTCACATTACCTTCTTCTATATCGTTCTTTTCAACTATTCTCTTCCATCCTGGACCACCTGGCCTGATTAGCTTATAGAAGTTTACCAGTGTCTCTTCAGACTCTGGCTTAGTAGCATAAATCGAAACTAGCCAAGTAATGGTTGTAATTCCTACCGCCACTAATAACTTCATCGTCGAACCATCCAATACTTCAGTGGCAAAAAGAGCGTCAGGTAGTATCAAGGCGAACAATACACCTACTATGCCCGCCACTAGCATTGCGATAATCTCAGTCCAGGCATTGACTCTCCACCAAAACCATCTGAGCAAATAGATAGCTCCTGAGCCAGCTCCAGACAGTAGTAG
>CAZZHO010000047.1:26173-27342 GCA_964653795.1 uncultured Roseivirgaceae bacterium
ATGATCCATGGCCATGGACGTAAAGCATAATGCGCAAAATTGAAAAACAAGGTAGCCCCTATGGCATTTTTTTCATCTTTAGCTGCAAACATCCTTTGGGCTACATAACCTCCCCCACCTGGCTCACTACCAGGATACCAAACAGCCCACCACTGAACAGCTATTGGGATAATCAACATAGGTATAAATACCGATGGATCAGAAAATGATGGAATGATAGTTAGCTTATCTTGCAATGCGGGGCTATTTAAAATAGCCTTTAAACTGCCTACTTCAGGCTGTTTTACGGCGACGTAAGCCGCGACAACAGCTCCCACCATGGAGATGGAGTATTGAAAAAAGTCAGCCCATACCACTCCTTTAAAACCACCAATAGAAGCATATATCATTACTGCCACGCTGGCAATGACAACTGTAACTACTGGACTAACACCAAACATGACCGCTGAGATTTTAATTGCAGCTAGTGTCACAGCGCCCATGATAAGGCAATTGAAGAAAATACCCAGATACAACGCTCTGAAGCCCCTTAAAAAGGCCGCCGGCTTTCCTGAGTATCGAATCTCATAAAACTCCAAGTCCGTTAGCACATTAGACCTGCGCCATAATTTGGCATAGATAAATACAGTGACCATTCCTGTAATAAGAAACGACCACCAGGCCCAATTTTTAGCTACTCCAGACTCTCTAACCATCCCCGTTACAAGATTTGGAGTATCCGCGGAGAAAGTCGTAGCGACCATGGAAACACCTAATAGCCACCATGGCATTTTCCGACCTCCAAGAAAAAATTCTCCAATGTTTTTTCCGGAGGTTTTAGATGCCCACCAGCCTATGGCCAGTACAACCAAGAAGAAAAGAGCAATTGCTATCCAATCTAATCCTGATAATATCATAATCTAATGTTAGTATTTTCTACGCTCTCTTTACAATTTTCCAGGGGTGTTGCCCAAGCGCTCTCATTGCGAAGCCTGCAGCACCCATTACCGCCATATTCCTGTCTTCAGCCTTAGACGTTTTAATTTCGACCTTTCCTCTATAAGCATCCATTGCAAATTCATCAAAATGAGTTTTTACTGGACCTAAAAGTAACTCCCCTGCCTGGGCAACACCGCCAGACAAGATAATCGCTTCTGGATCTATAATGGCTGTGATATTGGCTAAAGCCA
>CAZZHO010000048.1:0-27180 GCA_964653795.1 uncultured Roseivirgaceae bacterium
ATGAGGAGTTGGGCGATATGAAATCATCTCTCACCAACTACATGAGTGCGATAAGCCTGAAAGAGCAGGTACAGGATACGGTGGGCTTAGCGAAAGCTCTTAATAATGTGGGTAAGCTTTATTCTGACATAGGAATATATGATAGTGCCATCACCTATCTCGTGAAATCCCTGGAATACCAAAGTGATCGTGAGGACAACAACTACGGATCCGCCCCGCACCTGAATCTTGGGAGTGCATTACTTTCCATGGGTGACCTGAAAGGAGCTAAGGACAACTTAAAAAGAGCTATTTATCTTAATGATGAATATAATTTTAGAATCATAGAATCCACCACTTCCAAAGCCTGGTTGGCACAGGTGTTTTTTCTGGAAGGGGACATAGACAGTGCTTTATATTATTTCAAGTTGGCAAGAGATGTTTTCGCCAATATCGGATATGTAAAAGGTGTTTCAGGTGTAAGCACTTATATGGCTAATGCTTACACTCAAAAAGGGCTTTACGACTCTGCTATTTACTATTTACAAACTGGACTTGAAGGGAAAGAGTCTATTGGTGACCGGCAGGATGTCTCGACGATCTTGTTATTTCTTGCCCAGAATTATGAGAAAAAAGGGGCTGGTATTGGTAAGATGGAACTGTTGATCAAAGAGTCGATTGAGGAGGCTAGTTATGCTAATTCCAATGCTCAGCTGGCTGATGCCTACAAATTTGCTGGGGAGTTTTATGAGAGGAGAGGAGACTATAAGAAAGCGTTAGAGCTCACAAATAAGCATCTTATCTACAGGGATAGTGTTTTAAATGAGAAGAAAATTGAAGAGGTAAATCGCTTGGAGACGATTTTTAGTGTTTCCCAGCTTGAAAAGGATAAGGCTCAACTGGCTTTGGAAAAAGAAGCACAACAGGTAGCATATCAGGCTGAGTTGAACCAGCAAAAGATCATATTTTATGCCATGGTGGCAGTGGCGTCTTTGATATTCTTGCTCGCCTTGCTCTTTTATTCTTTCTATCGACAAAAGCGTCAGGCTAACCTCTTATTGCAACAGAACTCTAGGGAGATAGCGTCACAAGCTGAGAGATTAGAACAAACAAATAGTCAGTTGCAGGAGCTATCTAATTTCAAGCAGGGCCTCACACAGATGATTGCTCATGATATGAAGAATGGTCTGAATGTGATTATTGGGTTATCGCAGCTCAAACCAAAAGAGGATGATTTAGGTGTTATACGACAGTCTGGCCAGTCTATTTTGAGGATGGTTACCAATATGCTGGATGTTCAAAAGTTTGAGGAGGCAGCAGTAAAGCTTGAAAAAAGCCAGGTGGATTTGATTGGCCTGATAGAGGAAGCCAGACTTCAGGTGGAACTTTTAGTCGCCTCTAAAAACATAGACTTTCAGGTTGATATAGATAAGAACTACGAGCTGCTGGTTGATAAGGAGATCATGCTCAGGGTGCTGGTGAATTTGTTGACCAACGCGATCAAATACGTCAAGATGTCTGGTCAAATCATTCTGAAGGTCCAATCAAACGGTGAAAAAGGAATTGCATTGGCAGTTATTGACAATGGTGCGGGTATTCACCCTGAAGACTTACCTCATGTATTTGATAGGTTCTGGCAGAGTAATGCTAAGAAATCTGGATTTTCTGGTTCCACAGGTTTAGGGCTTACCTTTTGCAAGTTTGCTGTGGAAGAACACGATGGCAAAATATCCGTAGACTCTAAGCCAGGAGAAGGTACAACCTTTACCATAGAATTGGAAGCGTTTGAGGGCGGGGAAGGTTCTGTAGTTAGGCAAGAGACCCATGATAGTTTGAAGGGATGGTCATTTAGTGAAGAGGAGTTTATGACAATTCAGGGTTATATAGAGCGCTTGCTAGCCATTCCCGTTTATAAAGTTTCTCAACTGGAAAATATCCTGGGAGAAATTGATGACAGCCATGCTCGGCCTGTTATAGAGTGGAGGAATAAAGTGTCAAAAGCCGTTTACAGCAACGATCAAGATAAATTTCTGAAGCTGACTTCAGGTTTAAGTAGCCTTTCATCAGAATGAAGATTTTACTCTTCAATCATTTTCAGTAATTTCATTGTGTCAACCAAAGCTCGCCAGTGCAGACAGTTTCACAGATTCTAATTGTAGATGACGAAAGCAGTAGCTTGAGTCTGTTGATGGAACACTTCAAGGACCATCCCTACGACATTCTTTATGGTAAAAATGGAGAAGAAGGCTATCAAATAGCTTTAGCCGAGATCCCGGATCTAATATTAATGGATTGGACCATGCCTGTAATGGATGGGCTAGAGGCCACCGTGAAGCTGAAAGAACATCCGGATACGGCGGACATTCCAGTCGTTATGATTTCCGGAGTGATGACGACCGTTGAGAATTTGAAAGAAGCGCTTCATGCAGGAGCTGTGGATTATATCCATAAGCCTTTTGATCCGGTAGAGTTGACCTCCAGAGTGCAATCCATGCTTAGGCTCGGTCGGTCCTTCGCGGAGATCAAGCAGAAGAATATTGAGATTCAGAAGCTGATGTCCAGAGAGAAAGAGCTGCTGGAGGAACAATTAGGGCAAAAGGAAAGGGAAATTACTATGCAGGCCATGCATGCTTTGGAAAAAGATAAATTTCTGAATGAACTGCAAAAGAGGGTGAAGACCGTAGAAAGTGATTTGGGTGATGAGGTGCCGTCCTCTCTGAAAGAGATTTCTAAGGACATTAAGAGCCAAATTACTGCCGAGAAGAGCTGGGATAATTTTATGCTCCACTTTGAGCAAGTGCACCCAAGATTCTTTCAAAAGTTGAAGGGGAAATTCACTCAACTGACAAACAATGATTTGCGTCTTGCAGGCTATGTGAAGCTGGGGATGGACAACAAAGAAATTGCGAGATTGATCGGTGTTGAAATCGGTACGGTGAAAACCAACCTCCACCGTCTAAAACAGAAATTTGGCCTCAGTGTAGATGAGCGACTAAGAGATGTGATTCAATCTTTTTAGCCTGATGTCACCCATTTGTATACCTTGCTATTTAGGATAAGAACTGCGTCTGACTGAATTTAGCAGTCATTAAAGGCGAGTTTGAAGAGTCACCTCTCAAAGTTTTGGCGGATTTGAGGAGGTGGCTTTTCTTTTTATACCCCTTTAGAACTTTTCCCTGTACTCTTCCCAGTTATCAGAAATCTCATTCACCACTTTAGCTCCAACGATATAAGCGGAGTTTAAAGAAGGGATGTAGGCCGTATACCCCTGATCGCTCAACTTCTCACCACTTAGACTTTCAGCTGCAGTGATTCCCTCGTATTGCATTGTGTAGTTACTGGCTGTTCTGAGTACCATGACCTTGTTCAAGTTGACTTTCCCAGATTTGGCTAGAAATGTAAGGGATTGCATGGTGCCGGTTTCTTCCATGGCAGAAGTGACGAAGTTGCCCTCTCCATTAGTCCAATAGTTTGTCCAATCATTTGCCCAGTCATTCATCAGCTCTCCATGCCAATACGTAAGAGCCGCTAGCTGGTCACCCTTCAATACTTGGGGAGGTTTCTGTGCGTTGGGATATCCTTTATATAAGGATCGGAAGTTGGCAATTACTTCATTATCTCCAAGATCAGTGCCTTTAGTGAATTCATAAGCCCAATTCACCAATTCTGGATTTAAGTGATACACCGCACCTTCGTTGTTCTCAGGAACGGGTTGTTCATAAGGCTCGGATAGTCTTAGGGGGATGTATCCGGTTTTCCAGTTTTCCGGGATTTCTCTTGCATCTATCTCATGTGAAATATCACCATCCACCAGCCACTCTGCCCAAATAGCGGAGGCTACAGAGGCGTCATTTGGATCTACTCCCGATATTCCAGCCACTAGCCAGTAGGCTTCAGATAAATCAAAGCGGGGATCAGTGCCTAGCGCCATGATCGAAGCAGCTGCCTTAGCAGTACCTATGCCTGTTACAATTCCTAATACTCCTTTTTCAGCATTGTATCGAAGGTCTCTATAGCCGTTCTCAAATGGTAAGGTTTCATTGAGTGGCAGTCTTTCCACCCAGTTTTGAAACTCACCAGGCCTATCTCCAGTGTCTTCACCAGCCTCGAACATGGTGATAACCACCACTTTGATCTTGAGAGGATCGGCGTTCTCCTTCTCGACATTACAAGCGACTAACGCAAGAATTAATAAAGTCCAGTATTTGCTAATTGATTTCGTCAAGATATTCATTTCCATATTCTACAAATGATTGCCAACTGCTTTCCCAGGAGGCTAGTGCTTTTTTCTTCTCTGCTTCTGGAAGCGTGCTATAAGCCAGTGAGTTTTGAGCTAGCTTCTTCAGCGACCTAAGATCCAGTTCCCAAGCTAATACGATCGTCCAAAAATCATAAGTGAGCCCATTATAGTTGAATATTGCTGGATCGTCAGAGCTAATAACACACTGAATACCGTGCTTCAGCATCAAGGAAGCAGGGTGGAGCCTTAAGTCTTTGACATACCCTAATAATTGGTTGCTCAGTGGATTCACCTCCAGGCAGATGTCTTTTTCTCTAATCTCTGTCACGAGGCTTGGAAAGTGCATGAGATTAAATCCGTGGCCGATTCTTTTGCTGTTCAGCAGGTTGGCGTCGTATAAGTTTTGAATACTAGCCCAGGTACTCTCTCCATCGTGTAAGAAAAGGGGCATATCAATCCCATATGCTTTGTTCAATGAATCCATTTTCTCCCAAACATCCAGGAAGAAAAGCGTAGTGTGTCCATTTTCCTCCTCCGCCACCAGGTCAAATCCCCTGATGAAGTCCGGATATTTTTTCCTCAATTCGTAAGCCTTAACCAGTTCATTTAATACTTGGGACCTAGGCATAAATCGAAGAAAGGTATAGATGGAAGTATAGCTGAAGTTTGGATGGTCCTCCTGGATCTCCTTTACCACCTCCTTAACTAGTTGGACCGTGGAGTCCGCGTTATAATATCCTGACTGAGCGCTGTGCTGAAGATCATATAAACTCCCACGGAAAATTCTCCTCATTTCAGCATGTTGGATGCCGTCTGCTATTAAAGAGTCAAACATGGCGCGATGGAATTCCTTGAAAATTGGTTTGTAGGATACAAAGCCATGCACCCGCTGGAAGATGTTTTCAAACTCTATCCAGGTATCTAATGAATCTTGTTGGGGCTCCTCTCTAAATATTAATAATTCCAGTAATTCACTTTTGAAGGTGGGGTGTTGATCATTTAGTTCCTTTGCTCTTACAAAGCCATCGGGCACGGAATCGTCTTTGAAAAAATGTATTTGACCAAAATTGTAGTCGTCACTGTCCTCTCCCCAGTAGATGTAGCAGTTAGGGGAGTTAACGGCTTTTTCCACGACCCATCGGAAGTCCAACGAGGCTCCATTATGCAAGTGTAAAATGCCGCCCTTGGGCATATTCCGAAGTAAACTGAAGAGCGGCGTTTTTTCAATATGGGCTTTTACATCATTGAATGGTTCTTGAGGAGGAAAGTATCCTATGCTATCATAATGATGAACCATTTTAAGCCTTAGCGCCTCAAGTTTGGCATCTAGGGCCTTCTCCTCTTGATTCAACTCTATTTCTGAATCAAATCGGAGATTAGCGTCTCTATTTACCAGGAACTCTCGTTTTTCGAGATAGGTCTTGTCTTTTGTAGAATCTTCGCACGAAAGCGTGATGAAAACGAAGATGACAATGAATGAGAAAAGACGCTGTTGATTCTTCATGTCTTTTTATGCAAGCATAAATTTCAGTATAAACAATCCTGAAATGATCCAGGTGACGGGACTTACCTCTTTCACTTTACCAGTCAGGAGATTGATGATCGCATAGGTGATAATCCCTGCTCCAATACCCGTTGCGATACTATAGGTGAAAGGAATCAGTACAATCGTCACGAATGAAGGAACCGCTACTTCAAGGTCTTGAAATTTGATATTATTCACAGCGCCCATCATAAAAACACCTACCATAATCAGAGCTGGTGAGGTAGCACTTGTAGGAATCACGGCCGCCAGAGGAGCGAAAAGTATACAGAGAAGGAATAGCGCCGCTACTACGACAGAAGTCAAACCAGTTCGACCTCCTGCGGCGATACCAGATCCACTTTCGATATAGGTGGTAGTGGTGGACGTTCCTACCAACGATCCAAAGGTAGTAGCGACAGCATCGGCCAGCATGGCCTGCTTCATTTTAGGTAGTTTACCTTCTTTGGAGATAAATCCACCTTTTTCAGCGGTACCATACAAGGTTCCTAGGGTATCAAACAAGTCTACCAGCGTAAAAGAAATTAGAATGGTAAGGAACTCCAGTATACCAGAGTATAGGCCGCTTTCTGTGCGGAAAATAGCATTAAAGTCAAGTTTGAAAAAAGTGGGTTCCAAAGACAAATTCGAGGAGAGCACTTTGCAGGGTAGTTGTGTTTGGCCGAGAATCACGCTGAAAATAGTCACTACCAGGATGCTAATGAGAATGGCACCATTGATTTTCCTGACTGATAGCACTGCCATTAGTATAAATCCAAATAATGTCAATAATACCTGTGTGCTGCCAAGATTACCAAGCTGTATGATTTGGGGAGGAGCACTTTGTACTTTATCTATCAATTCTGACTGCCCCAGTATTGGTTGCGATAGGATAATATCAATGATTGGACCTTGATTGACGTCTATCACGCCAGCGTTGTTTAATCCAATCAGGGTGATGAATAAACCAATTCCCACAGGTATAGATTTGAGTACTGTCTTTGGGAACCCATTGACAATGGCGGTCCTAACTCCTGTCAACGTTAGGATAATAAATATAATACCGGAGATGAAGACAATGGCCAGAGCTCCTTGCCATGTATAACCTTCTTGAAAAACTACAGTGTAGACAAAAAAAGCATTTAAGCCCATTCCTGGCGCTTGAGCAAAGGGATAGTTGGCTAAAAGTCCGGTCAGTAAGGTACCAATCGCTGCTGCAAGGCAAGTGGCTATCAGCACACTTTCAAAATTCATCCCTGTTTTGGCAAGAAGGGTAGGGTTGACAAAAATGATGTAGGCAATAGTGGAGAAGGTGGTGAGGCCAGCAATCACCTCTTGTTTTAGATTCGTATGGTTCCGTTGAAGTTCAAAGACTTTGTCTAGCATTTTCACCTTTATATATGTCTCGGATCTGTCAAAAACATGTATCTCATTCTTGACATTTGCCGCGCCAAAAGAACTCAACTTAAAGGAAAAATTCTTTATTGCCAGTGGTATATTTTGCCTTATAATGAATATCTCAACAACAAGCTTACGATTCTTTGGTTAATTGGATTTTTTTCAAAATAAGTATCAACATATTGGTAAATCCGCATTGGAATTTGATTTAATCTAAATGTTTTTGAACTTAGCCCTTAACTAAGTGAATCGGGTTAATTCTATTCATTTTAAGAGTACTGACCTTTTACCTTAAATAACCTTATGAAGAAAAATTTACTACACGCTGTTTTGATCACAGCTTTTGTTGGTCTTCAGATTTCGGCCTTCGCACAAGGTTCGACTTCCTCCAGAATTACTGGAGTTGTAACGGACTCCAATGGTGAATCTTTACCTGGAGCCACGGTGCTTGCTGTTCATACCCCTACTGGATTTGAGTATGGTACAGTGACTAACGTTGAGGGGCTTTTTACATTGAATAATGTAAATGTTGGTGGTCCTTATGAAATCACAGTTTCATTTGTTGGTTTTTCAGAGGAGAAATTGACGAATATCTACCTACGTCTTGGGCAAACACTATCTCTTGAATTTGATATGCAAGAAACTGCTGTTGAGTTAGAAGGAGTAACTGTCACAGCAGGCGGTTTATTCGATGGGAATAGAACAGGTTCAGAAACACAGGTAAGTCAGGAAGATATTACCAACCTACCTACAGCTGATAGGGGATTGAATGACTATTTGAGACTTACCCCTCAAGCGGCTGTCGGTAACAATGGTGCTACTAATTCCGGTGCGATTTCATTCGCTGGTGTAAACAATAGGTTTAACTCCATTTTTATTGATGGTGCAGTGAATAATGACGTTTTTGGCTTGGCAAACTCTGGTACCAATGGTGGTCAGGCTGGTATTTCACCGATTAGTCCAGATGCCTTGGAGCAAATTCAGGTGGTATTAGCACCTTATGATGTTACTTTAGGTGGTTTTGCCGGTGGTGGTATTAACGCTGTTACCAGGAGCGGTACTAATACGTTCGAGGGGTCGGCATATTATTTCTTGAGAAATCAAGGTCTTGCTGGTAAAACACCTACGGACGATGATAATGCGGAGAGAACAAAGCTAGCTGACTTTACCGCGCAAACATTCGGTTTTCGTTTAGGTGGTCCACTTATTAAAAACAAGCTATTTTTCTTTACTAACGTAGAGCTTCAAAGAGATGAATCTCCAAGACCCTTTATAGCCAGTACCTATTCAGGAAGCGCGACAGTTTCGGATTTAGAGGCAATTCGTCAGTCTTTGATCACTAATTATGGTTATGATCCGGGAGGGTTTATGGACAATCCTCAGACCACTGATGGAGAGAAAGTGCTTGTCAAGTTTGATTGGAACATCAACAAGAGCCACAAGTTATCAGCCAGACACAGTTATGTAAAAGGTACTACCGAAATTCATCCAACACCCAATGATCAAAGGGTAGTATTCGGTAACGTGGGATACAATTTTCCTTCGACTACTAATTCCACTGCCATCGAGTTGAAAAGTAACTTTGGTTCTTCCGCTTCTAATAACTTGATATTGGGAGCTACAATAGTAAGAGATGATAGGGATATTCTGGGAGATCCTTTTCCTCAGATAGTAATTCCAGATGGTTCAGCGGACATTGTAGTTGGAACAGATAATTTCTCTTTATCCAATATTGTCTTTCAGGATGTTTATACTTTGACGAACAACTTTAACCTCTATAAAGGTAAGCATACATTCACCTTCGGTACACACAACGAGTTTTTCAAAATTCAGAACTTATTCACGATATTCTCTACTCCTAGATATGAGTACTTTTTTGATGGGTTGAATAGGTTCCTCGATCCTAGTGGAGTTCCTCAAAATCCTGATTTAATTCTATTTGGTCACGAGCAGCTTGCCGCAGGACAATCTGACTTGAGAATCGGTGATGAAGCTGAGAATTTAGGGCCTACCTTCAATGCCTTGCAAATGGCATTTTATGCACAGGATGAGTTTCAGATGACTAACGATTTTAAGTTGACCTTTGGAGTAAGAGCCGATATTCCGGTTTTCCTTGAAGATGCTCCATTGGAGAACACCGACTTCAACACCAATACCGTCCCTTTGATAGAGCAGTATTATGATTTGGAAGGTGCTAGAGCGAGTAATACGCCAAATACGCAGGTGTTATTTTCTCCAAGAGTGGGATTCAACTGGGATGTAAATGGGGATGATCGGACACAGGTTCGTGGAGGAGTAGGAGTATTTACTAGCCGTGTGCCTTGGGTTTGGCCTGGAGGTATGTACATCAGAAATGGTCTGAACAGTGCCTTTAATGTTCTAGTATTCTCAGGTCAGGAAATTTATGGCAACCCTCAGCAATGGTTGGATAGCTTGTCATCTACTGTCAGTCCTACGGGGGATGTGGATTTATTTGTAGATGATTTTAAATACCCGCAGATAATGAGAGCGAGTGCAGCTGTTGATCAGAAGCTTGCTGGAGACATTACTTTAACCGGAGAATTGACTTTCACCAAAACACTGAATAACATCAAAGTGGAGCAAGTCAATTTGAGACCTGTAGCTACTAGGTTGGATGTTCTCGGGCCTGATGATCGTTTTATTTTCGACGGTAGTGATTTGGTAGATCCGACCTATCAAAATATTACCCTGGTAGATAATACAAGCAAAGGGTATACCTTCAACTTCACTGCGCAGGCAAGTAAGAGATTTGATAATGGATTTGATGCCAATCTAGCGTACTCATTTACAAGGGCAGAGTCCTTGTTTGATGGTCAAGGTTTTATCAATAATACTAACTGGTTGAACATTCTGAGTGTCAATGGCAATAACAATCCTTCAGTGGGTAGATCGGTCTATGATGCAGGTTCGAGAATTACAGCTTTCGTAAGCTACAGGAAGGAATACCTAAATAACCTTGCAACAGGTATATCTCTTTTTTATACTGGTCGTGAAGGTTCTCCTTACTCTTATGTTTATGCTCAAAATATATCTGATCCGTCTGGAACATTTGATTACAACGACCTGATATACGTGCCCGCTTCCAGCAGCGATATCACTTTGTTGGATCAAGTAGATGGAGATGGTAACGTTATTGCTACAGCTGCTCAGCAATGGACTGCACTAAATAACTTCATTGAGAATGATGATCACTTGAGTGAAAGACGAGGGGATTACGCTGAACAGAACAAGTCTAGGACACCATTTGAGCACGTTATTGATTTGAAATTGACACAAGATTTCTTCATCAATCAAGGTGATACTAAGCACCTACTTCAAGTGTCTTTTGATATTTTCAACTTCACTAACATGTTGAATAAAGATTGGGGTAGAAGATATTTTGTTGGTGGCAACACGTTCCCATTGATCAATCCAGTTTTCAATGACGATAATGAGCTGCAAGGATTTAACTTCAATGATCCAGGAGATCCGTTTGATATCGTACAATCTGGTACTTACAGTGCTAGATGGATTGCACAATTCGGATTAAGATATAGCTTCTAAGTATCTACTTTACTTAGAATGGCGAAAGCCCTTGGGATCCCCAAGGGCTTTTTTTGTGCTAATACTTTTCCAAAGTACCATCTCTTTAGACAGTAACCAGATACTTATTCAATAGACAGGTTGTCCTCTGGTACCGATAAGCTGCTTTATTCCCAGACGAGCTGTTCGAGGATTGTGCTCATCTTCTGGACCCCCATATTCTGCAACAGAACTGATTTTCAGAATTCCAGGGTGTGGCCCTTCTACTTTCGAATCATCCAAAAAATAAAACCATGAAAAATTCAATTTTAATAGTCGATGACAATGAGATGTTCACTGAGTTTTTATCAGAATATCTCGGAGAGCATTACGAAGTAGAAGTGAGAACAGATCCAATGTCGGCATTAGCTGCCGCATTTGAGACTAATCCGGATGTGGTCTTGCTGGATCAAAATCTAAATGAAAGTTTATCTGGATTAGATGTGATCAAGAACTTCAAAATATCCGGCTTTCTCAAAAACGTACCTATTATCCTGGTTACCGGAGAGCCTGATAGTGAAGTGAGAATAAAGGCTTTGATGGCTGGGGCAAATGACGTGGTATCCAAACCATTCAACCCTAAGGAACTGATGGTACGTATCGAGAAGGCCTTAACAAAACCTCAAATGAAAGTGGCATGAGTTTTTCAAAAGAAATATCTGTAGTGGGAATGAGCCGTAATATTCTTCCCGCTGACCAGTTTGAGGTGATGATCTACTGTGATCAACACGACCTCTTAGCAAACCTGAAGACCAGAGTTAAACTAAAATTGACTTTGCCTCAGGCTATTTTGATTGCAGCAGGAACTGATGAACCGGGATATGACCAGTTGATTGGATATCTCCAGGGTATAGATACTAGCGTTCCTGTTTTTGTTATTGACAGCAACTTCAGTCGGGATCGATGGAAAGAGGCAAAAGACTTTGGAGCATCAGACTACCTGGAATCTGACATCAAGCCAGAAGACTTACAGTATCGTATTTCCACAATACTACGAGTCAATCCAGACACAGAGGTGAAGAGCACCGAAAGGGAGGGTTATAAAATGGATCCATGGAAGCGGGCTTTTGATATTGTGGTTTCCGGAACGCTTTTATTGCTATTGAGTCCTTTATTCATAACGATAGCTATTCTCATAAGATTGGAGTCCCCAGGTAAGGTCTTCTACTATCAAACAAGGGTAGGTACCGGATATAGGGTTTTTAAATTCTACAAGTTCCGATCTATGCGACCTGATGCTGACAAACTCGTTCAGAAACTTCAGGATAAGAATCAATATGCAGGAGAGGAAGGGATTAGTCGCGAATCTATTCAAAACGAAGATGGTCCACAGCTCATCAGTGACGAGGGATGGATCGGCGAATCGCTACACCAACAGCGGATAGAGGACGGAGAGAAAAATACATTCTTCAAAATCAAAAATGATCCTCGAATTACCAAAGTAGGACGTTTCATAAGAAATACCAGTATCGATGAATTGCCACAGCTATTTAATGTCTTGATAGGAGACATGAGCATTGTAGGCAATAGGCCATTGCCTTTATATGAGGCTGAAAAATTGACGGCAGACGACTGGGCCATGAGGTTTCTTGCTCCAGCGGGAATTACAGGACTGTGGCAAGTAACAGAACGCGGTAAGTCTGAGGCATCGGCTGATAGCAGAAAAAGACTGGATATAGAATACGCACTCAATCACTCATTTTGGGGAGACATGGTCATCCTCTTGAAAACACCTTTAGCAGCACTTCAACACGAAAATGTATGATGAAAATGAACATCTTTAGAAAAGTATCATTCCCGGCGCAGATGTTGGCAATGTTTACACTGGTCGCGTGCGTCGACCAAACAGTACAGGAAGTAGAAAGTGATACGGAGTTAATCACAACAGAAGATTTGTCTTTCACAAATTTCGAAGAGATTGAGGTAAATGTTTCATTGAGTGATGGTCAGAAAGAGCCTGTTTCAGGTGCTTTGGTAAAGTTCTATGACGCTTCCAACCTGCTGGAAGGAGCGGAAATCATAAAAGGCTTAACGGGTGCTGATGGCAGCTTTTCAATGGAAGTGAACTTGGGCAATCACATTGAAGAGTTAGTAATGGTTACCAACTATATTGGTTTGCAAGACTATTTGATCATTCCGCGCTCCGAGTTGTCTTATGTTTCCGTACAAGGAATTACATCGGCTTTCACTTCACTATCAGAGATACCTGGACAGAGTAGTGAAGAATCCACTTCTGGTAGGGGTGTGACAAAAAACGTTGGAGCCAGAACGCAACATGCGGCTATTACTTATTTGTCAGGTTATGATGGAAATGGAGTGCCTAATAATCTGGAGGCAGAGAGAGATGTAGTCTCTTCAGAGTTGCTTTCCTATATAAATGCTTCCTTGCCTGAAGGAAAACCTGTACCTGTGGCGCATCCAAGATATTTAGACGAGGATGCTGAAAGAAACTTGGTGGTGGAAGAAACAGCTGATGTTTGGATGACCTTCGTTCATGAAGGCGCTGGATATAGGAATGTACTGGCTTACTATACATATCCTACTGGTTCTGAGCCACAAAGCGTGGATGACATAGAGGAATTTAATGTCGTATTTCCTAATGCATCCTTTGCAGGGTCTGGAGGTGGACTTTACACAGGAGATAAAGTATACCTAGGTCAATTTGGTGCAGGGACGACCATCGGGTTTGCGTTAATGGCCAATGGTTGGAGAGGCGGAGAAGCTACTCACGGTTATCATGTCGTGTATTCAAACAATGCCTTAAACCCCGAGTCCACGGAAGAAAAAAGATTCCATTCTGTATTGCTTTATGATGACACGAATGAGCTCTTTTTGATTGGCTTGGAAGATCTTAATCGGGATGGTAGAAGTGATGATGACTTCAATGATGCCATGTTTTATATCACCGCAAATCCTATTGAAGCGATCAAAAGGGACAATGTCAATCCTATTGACAAACCTGGAGATTCAGACGGAGATGGTGTCAACGATACTTATGATGAATACCCGGATGATGCAAGGTATGCTTATAGATACTCATACCCAGGTGAGAATTCTTATGGAAGTTTTGCTTTCGAAGATCAATGGCCTGCAAAAGGAGATTACGATTTCAATGACTTGGTAGCTGATTACAACTATCGTCAATTAGTGAATGCATCGAACAAGATGGTGAAGATAGAGGCGGAATTCGTGATACAAGCAGTTGGTGCAGGATTCAAGAATGGGTTAGGTATCCAATTGGATATAGCCCCATTAGCTATTTCCAATGTTTCCGGCAATCAATTATCTACTGGACTATTTGCGCTTAATGGGAATGGTACAGAGGCTGGGCAATCAAAAGCTGTGATTCCCATCACAGATGATGCTCATTCCGGTTTTGAAGGGCGAGGGTTTATCAATACTGATCCATCATTGCCATATCAGACACCAGATACAATCGTGGTGGATATTGATTTGACCAGTGGGTTGGAACTAAATGGTGCAGGAATTGCACCGTTCAATCCTTTCCTGGTGATTAACCAGACAAGAGGTAGGGAACTGCACATTTCTGGCTATAGTCCTACTGACCTAGTTGATGCCAGCTATTTCGGAAATGGGAATGACAATACCAGCATTGATGAAGGTAGATACTACACTACCAAGACAAGCCTTCCTTGGGGAATGAATCTGCCAGTCAGTTTCAAATATCCCGAGGAGAAAAATGACATCAGAAATGGTTTCAACCATTTCAATCAATGGAATGCAAGTGGAGGCTTCTCCTTCCTGGATTGGTACACTGATAAACCGGGCTACAGGAATTCGGGAGCACTTTACAATAAGAGATAAGAAGAGTTTTGTTTTTTGGTGGTTTTACCCGGCCTCTGGCCGGGTTTTTTTATGCCTGTTTAATACATCGTATTGTCATTGGCAGAGTTTTCGGGAATTTGCTGAATGGCATCCCAGTGCTCGCATATTTTGCCATTAGCATCAAACCTGAAGAAGTCCATGGTGACATATTGATCATTGCCAGGCCATGTTTGGTGGGTATGCAGGGCCACAAGATCTCCTTCACCTATGCACCTTACAAATTCTATTGACTTATCAGGATATTCTTTGGCCATTCGTTCGAAGTATTCGATAAAGCCATTTAAGCCGTCTTTTACATCAGGGTTGTGCTGTATATATTGATCCCCTACATATTTTGATATGGCAGCTTTCGGATCTCCTTCATAGGCTGTCCTATAAAAAGCAAATGCGTTTTTCTTATTTTCATTGATATCCATTCGGTATTGGATTTAAAATTTTCCACCATTCACATCATTCTCAGGCACAGGCTCCACATTGTCCCAATGTTCCACAACCTTACCATTTTCAATTCTGAAAATATCTACCTGAGCATAGTCCTGGTTCGTTTTGCCATCATTCCAGTTGGCCTTGCATAAAGTAGCTACAAAATTGCCCTGTCCTACCAAAAGCACTATTTCTTCATAGTTAAGTGGTCTATTGGGCATAGTCGCTAGCTTTTGAAAGTGCTCAAGCCCATCGGCCACCTCAGGATTGTGCTGGATGTATTGATCCTCTGATATGTAATCGGCAAGTTTGGAAGGGTCTCCTCCTGTCATTAACCCGTCCTCAATTAGGCTGCGAGCCAAAGCTTTGTTTTCCTCCGTTTTGTCGAGATCAATAATCTCTGTAGGCCCATCCACGGAAGAATGACCAGAGGGATTGCTTTTGGAATAAGGAGCGATTACATCCCAGTGCTCTATGATTTTGTCATTTTCATCAGTATCAAAAAAGTCAGTTGTCACCCATTGGGCCTCACCTTTATTGATGTTCTGGTAGGCATGGATGAAAACATGTTGACCATCTACTAACCCACGAACCAGTTGGATGTCTCTATGAGGGTTGCGCTTAATAAAAGGTTCGAAGAACTCCACGAAACCTTCGATACCGTCTCTGACACCCGTACTATGTTGCGTATATCGTTCTCCGGTATACTTCGTGACAGCCTCTCGGGCTTTGCCATCCCGTATTCCTTCCAAGTAGAGGTTTCTGGCATTTGATAGCTTCTGATTCATCTTATTATGCAGTTTATTGTGAGTCAAAGCTATGATCTCAACTCTTTGATCGATGGTAAATCTTGACCTTATGATGGTGAAGGACTTACCATCTCTTTGAATTTACCTGGTGATAGTTGGGTGTGCTTTTTGAAGAACTTAGAGAAGTTAGTAGGGGAGTCAAAACCTAAGCTATACGTCAACTCCTTCATTGAGATATCAGATGAGGCAATTTTACGCTTTGCTTCCAACAACACGATCTGATCAATGATCATTTTTGGCGTTTGGTTTGTAAGCTTACTACATATCTCATTGAGATGTTTATAACTAACCCCAAGCAGATTTGAGTAAAATAGCGCTTCGCGGCTTTGAGAATAATGATGCTGGACCGACATACGAAACTGGTCGAAAATGTGATAGTGTTCTTGGCTTCCAGTTAGTTCTGATTTCATCTGACTCCATGTGAGCAGGAGCTTAGTCATTTCTGTGCCAATTAATATAGTGCCCTGAACCTTATCATCATGATCTAAGTAAGGTTTGATAGCTCCGATAAAAGCTGTATGAACTTCTAATTGAGAATAAATAGAAGCTCCTACCAGATAATTGAATATTGGCCTAATTCTGAGCAGGGGTGTCGGAGCTATGAAGTGCTCCAGGAAGTATTGATTAAAGATGATGACATAGCCATCTACCTCTTGGTCTAAGAGGAAAGCATGTACCTGTCCTGGTGAAATGATAAGTGCCTCACCATGGCCAAGTTCACATTTTTGGAAGTCCACAAAATGCGAAAACCGGTTTCCAAAATTGAATATGATAATATGGAAGTCTATCCTGTGCAAGGATTGAGGATCATGGTTCTTGATGCTCGAGAGGTAATCAAAAAAGTCTTTCAATGGTTGAAGCTCGAAATACTGTGATTCCTTAACCTTCTTCGGGGAAAAGACTATTTCTGGATAAGCTTTAGTCAATGTTTACCTGATTCTACAGGTATGAAGATAGCAGCTTATCCAAACTATTCGAAATGAGTATTAATCATTCAGCAAAGGCTTTTTTACCCCAAGTCCATTTTACATTTTTCAATCTCAAAAATGGCTTTTCGAAGTACAGGAATGATCCCCGGGCCACTAGAAACGTAATAGAAACGGAACCAGCGTAAAGCAAAATATTGTAATCCAATGGGTACAACTCGACCCGATTCAGTAGACTCATTATCAGGGCAATCACTACTGTATGATACATATAAATCCCGTAGCTAGCGTCTCCCATTCTTTTCAACCATTTATTTTCTAGCACCTGATAAATGGAGGATCTGTATATAATATTCACGATGATAATCAAAAAACCAACGCCTTCCAGCAAGGATCTAAACATCCAGTTTTCATGATAGAAAAATAGCCACGCTATCAAGGTTAAGGACGCTATGAACGCGCTGTTACTTTGTAAGCCTTTTAAGTAATTACTCTTTCTGACAATCCAGGCGGCACCTATGCCTCCAATGGCCATTTGCTCAACTGGAAAGAGTTTCAGTAGGAAATACACAGCCTGCAGGGAGTCAATATTGTGAGACATTAGACCCAATATCTCCTGTGTCGCTATTTTCAATACTATAAAGCCAAACAGAAATTTGAGGATATGTCTCCTGAACAAAACAATGAAGATGGGCCAGAATAGATAAAACTGCTCTTCGACACCCACTGACCATAGCTGATTACCTCCTACCAAGTTAGGGTGGATAATCCTTAGGAGATTAGGAATAAAAAGAAGCAAAGCCACCAAAACTCCATTGCTAAAATCAAATTGCTTTTCAGCAAACCCATTGGTTATTAGAGGCATCAAGCCTATTGACAATAAGACAATTAGGAAATACACAGGCCATAAGCGTATAATTCGCTTCCAATAGAAAAAGCGCAAATTGATCGTTCCCTTTTGCACTACCTCCTGAATTAGAAAATAGGTGATCAGAAAGCCGCTTAGCACGAAGAAAAAACCTACCGGCATATGTCCCAGGTGATCAATTAGGGTATTCCCCCAGATGGAATCGCGACCCTGCCACGATTTGTATTGCTCGACATGATGAATGATGACGAAAGATGCTGCGAAGAATCGCAAAGCATGCAGTCCTGGGAAGTATCCTTGCTTGTTCATGGTGCTGAATTTTAATCGAAAGTGCAGGAAAGCTGACACTCCTTATTTAATACAGCTATGAGTCGTAACTAAGGCCTGTTTAGTCGTCCGTTTTAGAGGATGAAAATTTGATGATAGCCCATTTCTCGTTGGTCAGAGATATTCTGCAACTCGACCTCTTATATCGCAGTTCGACACCCTTTTCCGACCGACGCTTACTAGTACTTCTACTTTCGAATTGTACTTATCACCCAAGAACAATGAAGTATTTAATAATAACAATGACTATTCTTCTCTGCCACAAGGCAGCAGCGCAAGAACTGATACAGTTTTCGCAAGAAGATGAGCAGTCTACCCAAAGGGAAATCCTAAGGGTAGCACATATATTACAAGAGCCTCACATACTAGATTCACTTGTAGACAAGGCTGTCGAGAATAGCCCGACGCTAAAGGCTTTCACACATGATCAGGCCCTCTATCAAGAGGAATATCTTCAAAAGAAGAGAAACTGGATTTCCAGCTTCCGAATTGGAGTGAACATCTTTAGTGTGAACACAGTGGCGACGGAGGATCAATCTGTCACCACCACAGGCGTGCTACCTAATCTGGGAGTGACACTTTCCATCGATCCGGAAAAATTTGTCAACCGTAAAAGCTACATGCGTCAGGCGCATCAGAAATACCTCCGGTCAGTACAACAACAAGGGGCCCAAAGACAAACCTTGAAGGTGTATATCATGAATCAATATTATGAGTACCTGGAGCTGCTTGAGGGGACGCTTATGAAGAAACATATTCTGGAAACTCGTCAGCAGCAGTACTTGACGTCTGAAGTTTCTTTTAAGAATGGCAATATCCAATATGATCAGTTGATGATCATACAGAATGGTATGCAGCTAGCAGAGCAGGATGTGATGAAGTCCCATATCCAATCCCTGAAAAAGCGCAACGAAATAGAGATCATCTTAGGAATCAGATAGTCATGTCACTCTACGAAACCATACGTGTTCTATATTACAATGCAAGGGTCATCATTCTTGCTTGCGTTATTCCGACTGCCGCAGTAATCTATTTCACTGCTGACATGGAGAAAAAGTATCGTTCAAGTGCTTTGATCTACACAGGCATTGCCTCGGGGTACAGCATAGAGTCTAGTGAGGGTCAAAGAATTGATTACCATGTGGTTAATAATGCATTTGACAACCTTATTAGCTTAATGAAGTCCAGAGAAACACTGGAAGAAGTAGGGTTGAGGCTATTGGCCAAACATCTTATGTTGGATGCTCCGAATGCTACGATTGGATCCAATTCATTTCAGGCCCTTCAGGAGTTCTATCCTCTTGAAAATCGTACTTGGGTAGATACGACAGATTTTGAAATAACACTTTCGAGAGCAAGTAGAAAACTCTACGAAGGTTCAGACCCTTTGATAGCCAAATCCATTCGTGGTGAAAGTGGTCCTTATAGCTTAAAGGCATTATCCAAAGTCGGTGCTAAAAGGATCAAGTCCAGTGATATGGTGCAGCTCGAATATGAGTTCGCAGATGCAGGTATAGCGAAAGGTACTTTGGACGAATTATTGGAAGTATTTGTGAAGCGCTATAAAAACCTAAAGTCTGCGGAGACAGGAAATGTGGTAGCCTACTTTGAAAAGCGCTTGGCGGAGATCAAAGTTAAGTTGACAACTGCGGAAGATAGACTCACCGTATTTAGAAGCGAGAATCGGGTCATCAACTACGGAGAGCAGACCAAGGCCATTGCTATCAAGAAACAAAATGCGCTTGAAGAGTATAGTTCTCGAAAAATGAATCTTGAAGCTACTCAGGCCGCATTGCAAAAGATCGAAGAAAAGTTAGAGATCAGAAAAAACATACTGGAAAAGAATGCGCTATTGCTCAATAAGAAGCAAGAGCTCACGCAACTCACCTCCCAAATAGCCATGTATGAGGCCTCTGAAGGAGATTTAGAGATGTCTGAGATGATCAATCGCCAAGGCGTTTTGAGAAGTGAGATCAATAATGATCTTCATGACCTGTTCAACTTTTCCAATTCGAAAGAAGGACTACCGAGTAAGCAGCTTTTAAATGATTGGCTTTCCTACCTGATTTCTGTTCAGAAAGAGGATGTACAGGTGAAGCTTTTCGGGAAAAGGCTTCGGGAGCTAAATGCTGAGTATGATCGATTTGCGCCATTAGGTTCAACTATCGACAGATATGAAAGAGAAATCGGTGTATTTGAAAGAGAATTTTTGGAGGTGCTGCATGGACTCAATATGGCGAAGTTGAAGCAACAAAATATCCAATTAAGCAGCACACTTAACATATTGGACAACCCTAAGTATCCTGCGGGACCACAAGCAAGCAAGCGCGCTTTACTAGTGATCGTAGCATTTATGGTAGGCTTCTTTGGTTCTGTTGGAAGCATCATCATCCAGGAGATGTTGGATAACACTTTAAGAGAGCCTGTTCGAGCGGAAGAACTGAGCGGTTTACCGGTGGTAGGGGTAACTCCTTCAATGAATAAGAGAGTTCAGAAAAACCTTGAGATTCAAGATATAGCCTTGGATCAGATCATAGACCGATTGAACTATCAATTTAGGATGGTCAAAGACAAGCCCGTGTTTGTAGTATTAGGAAGCACGGCGGTAGGAACAGGAAAAAGTAAAGTGGCGGAATGGCTAAAGAACAGATTGGAAAAACATGGAAAAAAAGTGGAGCAAATCGACTTGAAACCTAATGCTAATCTGTCTGAAGAGATTGAAGCTTTAGGACAAAGTGGTAATGATCTGGTACTAATAGAACTTCCAGCTTTAGCCAAGGGAAATATTAACTATGAAGCACTTTCTGTCGCACACTCCATCATTTTGGTGGAAAGGGCTGACAGGGGCTGGAGCGGTGCTCATGAGCGAATCAAGCTTCAGCTGGAGGAGGTCTTGAAAGAGAAGTCCCCTCAACTATTGCTCAATGGGGTTAAGTACAGATTTCTGGAGAATGTATTGGGAGAGATACCGGGAAATCATGGTTCATTGAAGAAGGTTATAAAAAGAGCCTTAAGGTTTGAAAGAACTAATTCTTCTCTAGCCTCATGAAAGAGAAGGATTCAATAGTATGTGTGGCCATGACCACCTGGGAGGGTGATTATGTGAAGGCGGTGGTGAAGTTGATGGAGGCGTTGAGTGGTCAGACCCGCGTACTGTTTGTGAATTATCAGTTTACCTGGAAAGATGTGATCTGGGCATTGATCGGCAGAGGCAATGCACCATGGAGACAGATGTTAGGTTTAAAAAGTAGGGTAAGCATAAAAAGTAATGTGACTGTGCTGACTCCACCACCTATTCTTCCCATCAATTGGATTAGAAGCACTAAGCTTCATATGTTCCTGAATCAGATCAATGGCTGGATTATCGCCAGGTCTATTCAGAAAACAATGAAATCTATTGCGATGGAGAATCCGATCATGGTGAATGCTTTCAATCCAGTATTGGGTTATGCTCTGAAAGGTAGAATTGCTACTAAGCATACCTATTACTACTGCTACGACGAGATCAGCCAAAGTGAATGGTGCAAGGAGCATGGTCCGGCCTATGAAACTTCCTTCATTTCAATGGTAGAGGGTGTTTTTACCAGTTCCAGGTCGTTACAGAATAGATTCGAAACTGTTCATTCCAATGTGGCTTGGATCCCCAATGGAGTGGATTTCGAACTTTTTAGTAAAGCCTATCACGACACTTTGCAGGGAAACAACATCAAAAGGGTGGTATTTGTCGGATCTCTCGATTTCAGGGTGGATTTTGATTTGATAGGCCACATGGCGGAGGCGCTGACGGAAGTGCAGTTTGACTTGGTCGGAAGAGTAAACGATAAAAAAGGAGTTGAAGACCTGAGTAAGTTATTGAATGTCAATATCTATGGTTCCAGGTCTCCAGAAGAGTTACCGACCTTCCTGTCTGACGCGGATTTAGGAATCATCCCATTCGTAAAAAATGACTTTACTAAAAGCATCTATCCGATGAAGATCAATGAATACATGGCAGCGGGTCTTCCTGTGGTGGCAACCGATTTTGCGGATCTATCTGAATTCAGAGAGCTAATTGAGATCGCTTCGAACAAAGAAGATTTCCTGGATAAGATGAAAATAACATTAAATAAAAAGGAATCTGCTGAAAGGAAAAGAAGATATGATGTAGCCAAGGGGAATGACTGGGCTGGCAGGGCAACCATGTTCTGGGACTTTCACGATAAAAATATTAAGGAGCTATGAAGAGAATTTGGAAGAAAATCGTAGGTACTCCGATACTTACACTATTGGGTGGTAATGCAGCAGCCTCTGCGTTGGGGCTGCTCATTTTTGCACTACTTGGCAGGACTTTATCAGCTGCGGATTTCGGACTTTGGGTTCTTTTCACCACTGCCACTAGCATGACTGATTTGATGTTGAAAGGAGTGATCAAAAGTGCATACATGTGGGCGATTTCTACTGTGGAAGAATACAGAAAGGAAAGAATCCATGGAGCCTCCTGGTTATTGAATTTTGTCCTTTCGATCTTTTTGTGTGGATTGGTTTGGGCATTGGGAAGTGTCTTCCCCAAAATGGTAGCGGATATCAATCTTCAGCTATTTTTTACCTTCTATCCAGCCTATGTGGTATTGAGTATTCCGCTCAATTTTATTGTATGGAGGTGCCAGGCCGAAAAGAGATTCCTGCCGGCGCAAGCAGGCCGATTATTGGTTAATGTCGTCTTCCTGGCTACTCTAATCTATGGTATGTTCAATCCATTCCATATTGAAGAGATTGCCGCTATATATGCCCTAATCCACGGTGGCATTGGTATGATATTTATGATGGTATTTCGATACCCTTTGTACAATATATTCAAGGTTCGGAAGTCCGACATTCAACTTATTTGGAAGTTTGGTAGAAGCAGCCTTGCGACACTGGCGGGAGGTAGCTTGTTGAGAGGAACTGATGTATACTTTATTGGTGGCTGGCTGGGGCCTGAAGCGGTAGCTGTCTATAGTATACCCATGAAATTGATGGATATCCTGGATATTCCCCTGAGAAGTATTGCAATTGCTGAGTTCTCTAAATTGGCCAAAGCATGGAAAAATGAAAAGCCCAAATTTCTTACCAAGCTTTATAGGTTATTGATCATCGGATCACTTCTCTCTATAGCTGTAGTAGGTAGTGTCATTGTTTTCTCAGATCTTATTCTCAATTTCTTTGGAGTCGAAGATTTGCAAATGGGTACTTACCTGTTGTTAATCTTTTCAATAGCGATGTTGGCCATGCCGGTAGAGAAGTTCCTGGGAATTGCCTTTGATGCTATAGGAAGACCAGATCGAAACGCTCTGAAAGTATGGCTCATGCTAGCAGCCAATATTTTAGGAGATTTTTTGGTCCTATATTTTTTCAATTCTATATACCTGGTAGCAGTGGTGACCATTGTCAACCAGTTAGTAGGAATTGCCTACAGCACTAGATTTTTCAACATTTCCAGGGAAGAATTAGCGATTTCCTGGCAGCATTTAACCGTCGAATGGCGACGAAAAATGCCTTTTCCACTTAACCCCTGAAAAGGATGATTTGACCGAGCTTATGAGCTACTGGTCATGACTCTTCAATGTCCCTTTTGGCCCCATTATAAATTGAATTCAAAAAAAAACAATGCTACCAAATTTCATCATTATAGGAGCCGGCAAATCAGGGACCACCACCCTATACGAGTGGCTTAAACAACACCCGGAAGTTTATATGAGTCCGGTGAAAGAGACCAACTTCTTTGCTTTAGAAGGAGAGGATGTTGCAGAGAAAACCAATGATCCCAAACAATTAAAGCATTATCCATGGTCAGTAACCGAAAGAAACGCTTACGAAGATCTGTTTGGTGAAGTATCGAATGAGAAGGCTGTAGGGGAAGTGAGTCCGATGTACTTGTACTCGGATAAAGCCGCATACAAAATCAAAGAGACCATTCCCAATGTAAAAATCATTGCTATCCTGAGACAACCTGCTGATAGGTTGCATTCACGGTATATGCATTTGGCGAGAGAGTCACGTCAGCCTGCAGAAAACTATGACCAGGTCTTTGATAAGGATAGTATTTGGTGGGAGAGAGATGACTTGGTAAGAGAGGGGTTCTATGGTCAATATCTTCAGAAGTATTACGACATGTTTGATAAACAGAACATCAAAGTGTTCTTATACGAAGATTTGAAAAACGATCCTCATGCGTTATTAAAAGAGCTTTTTGGGTTTTTGGATATAGATCCGAATTTCCAGGTGGATACGAGCATCAAGTTTAATCCTTCTGGTAAAATCAAGAACCCGGTTTTAGACAAGTTTATCGGTCAAAATAGCATTTTAAAATCAGCGTTGGGTAATGCGGCTCCAGCTATTCTAAATAGGTTGAAGGAGAGCAATGCAGCTAGAAAGATGTTGATGAAATTCAGAACATCTAATCTTGAAAAGATTCCCATGTCCAAGGATTTAAGGGAAGAGCTGATCAATAAAATATATGGTCCCGAAATCAAGATGACGCAGCAGCTCATCACCAGGGATCTTTCACATTGGTTAAACGCTAACTAAACACTGCCATGTTACAGATTATACTAGCACCGATTATCTTTTACCTAGGTGTAAATGTGGCCTATTACTTCTTGTTCAGCTTTGCTTCGAAATTTAAAAGAAAGGCAGCTCCCTACTATGGTGGAGCTCCAGCGAAGATGGCTGTTTTCATTCCTGCCTATAAGGAGGACGCTGTAATTGTAGATACGGCTAGAAAGGCCCTCAATCAGGACTACCCGGCTGAGCGTTACGATGTTGCGGTGATAGCAGATTCCTTGCAAGAGACGACATTGAAAGAGTTATCAACTCTACCTATCAAACTGATTAAAGTATCATTTGAAAAGAGTACCAAGTCCAAAGCCCTCAATGAGGCCATGCGACAATTGGATGATAGCTATGATGTAGCGGTGGTGCTAGATGCTGACAATGTAATGGAAACCAAATTTTTGGAAAAAATCAACACGCAGTATCAGGCAGGTTACCAAGCCATGCAAGGCCATAGAACAGCAAAGAACGAGGAGAATGGTATGGCCGTGTTAGACGGAATTAGTGAAGAAATCAATAATGCAATTTTCAGAAGTGGCCACAGGGCTTTAGGGCTTTCGAGCGCCTTGATTGGCTCTGGAATGGCTTTTGATTATCAGCTGTTCAAAAGACACATGTCGGAGATCAAAGCCATTGGCGGTTTCGACAAAGAATTGGAATTGCGCTTGTTGAAGGACAGGGTGCGTATCCAATATTTGGAAGATGCTGTGGTATACGATGAGAAAGTGTCCAGTACCCAGGTCTTTGAAAAGCAGCGTACCAGATGGCTGGCAGCTCAGTTTAGATATGCCTACCGTTCCATTGGTGATGCTACATTCAATCTTTTCACCAAAGGCAAGGTTGACTATTTTGATAAGTCTTTTCAGTTTTTCTTGATGCCTCGTCTGATCCTTTTGGGCGTGTTGGGGCTGTCTTCCATGGCCGCATTGGTATTTTATTCTCCTTTATCCACCTGGATATGGGGGCTTACCGCTGGCTACGTTTTGGGGCTGGGCTTATCGGTTCCACTGAAGTTTTACAACAATAAATTGGTCACAGCAATATTGCAATTGCCTCACACATTTTGGTCCATGATCAAAGCCATTCTTGGATTCAAGAAAGCAGCGAATAGTTTTCTACATACACCACATCAAATTTCAAAGCCATGAGAATAGCAATTGAAGCTCAGAGAATATTTAGGGAGAAGAAGCATGGGATGGACATTTTTGCGCTTCAGCTTATCAAGAATCTCCAACAGATAGATTTAGAAAATCAGTACTTCATTTTTGTGAAGCCGGGGCCAGATCGATATTGCCTAAAAGAAACGAGGAACTTCAAAATAGTAGAGCTGTCTGGTCTTACTTACCTGGACTGGGAGCAGCTTTCGTTGCCTAGGGCGCTGAAAAAGTATAAGATCGACTTACTCCATTGTACGAGTAATACAGCTCCTCTATTTACTGATGTATCTATGGTTTTGACTGTTCATGATATCATCTATCTGACTGATGAGGGAGCTCAAAAAGGCACTTTGTATCAGAAACTAGGACACTATTACCGAAAGTACATCGTGCCTCAAGTCGCGGAAAAAGCACAGCGGGTGGTGACCGTCTCAAATTATGAGTTGGAAGTAATGAAGTCCTACTTCGACCCAAATAAGTTAAGGGTAGTTTACAATGGAGTAGCGGAACACTTCTTCGATGATGAGAGACGAAATGATTTGAATTTACCGGATAACTATATGTTTTTCCTGGGTAATATGGCCCATAAGAAGAACATGAGAAACCTACTCAAAGCTTATGCCTGGTACATATCCAAAAGTGAGGAGCCTGTGCCCTTGGTTATAGCTGAAACTTCCGATAAAGAGCTAGAGGCGTTGCTCACAGAACTTGGACTGTCCCACGTCAGAAACCATATTCATTTGACAGGTTATGTTCCTCAAGATCAGCTTCCTAAGCTTTATGCGAGTGCGACTGTCTTTCTTTATCCTTCACTGAGAGAAAGCTTTGGTATTCCTATTTTGGAAGCGATGGCATGTGGAACACCAGTTATCACCTCTAACTATGCTTCCATGCCGGAAGTGGCTGGGGACTGTGCCTTATTGACGGAAAGCAAGGATTACCAGAAACTAGGAGCAGCTATCCATTACTTAATGGAAGATGAGGAGCTTAGACTCAGTATGATAGAAAAAGGACTTAGGAGAGCAGACGACTTTAGATGGGAGGAAGTAGCTATCAAATACGCCAGCCTATACTCTATTGTCAATGACAATGAGCGACTCATCAAAGCAAGTGTTATATAACGTAGACCAATTGGATATGCTTTACGTTCGTCATACCGGAAAAATTAGCTTTATCATCTGTTAAAAGATGATTTTATCCGGTATCTCTTCGAGTTGTTCTAGTCGAATTAGAGATTGCGGACATTTTTCTTTCAACTAAATAAAGATTCGAAGAAAAATTCCGCATTGACGCCCTGATATTAGTTTTTATTTCGACCTAGGGTTAACGTATGGTATAAGCTAAGTTGACGATGAATCTACTGTTTAGATAAAAATCTTCTTCATCATAAGCCAATCCTAAACATAACGGTATACCGATATTGAAACGTTGAAATTGCATATTGGGAAAAAGACATAAGCCCGTGGTATAGATCCAGGCTGAATCATCATTTTCCTGCTGTATCGGCACATTTGTGATTTCACCGAACCAATT
>CAZZHO010000049.1:0-27083 GCA_964653795.1 uncultured Roseivirgaceae bacterium
ATTCAGTTCTTGAGACAATCAGTTGACAATGAGAGATTTGATATCGAAGTGAACTTTCCTATCAAAAAGAATTATTAGGTCATTTAATTTGGAACCGTACGTTTTGTCTGTTTACTTTGATAAAGACTGAAAACGTTAAGTACGTTTTGATCAAAATACAAAACAATTGAAGAACTTATTCGCACTCCTATTAGGTATAGTCTGCTGGTCTCCGGTCTCTGGTCAAAGTGATGTAATAAAAGTAAAATTTTCAGCCGATTTCACCTCTCAGATTGAGAAATCTATCAAAACACAAGATGCTGATGGTATAGTTCAATTTGGTATTAGACCGCTGGATTCTCTCAATAAAGAATTCAAGGTTTCAGGAATGGAAAGGCTATTTCCTTATAATCCCAAATTTGATAAAAGGCATCGAGAGCATGGTCTGCACCTTTGGTACAAGTTGAAGGTATCATCTGAGGAATTTTCTTCTCAACAATGTGCCGATATTTATAAAGACTGTGGTTTCGTAATTGAAGCGGAAGCCTACAGAGAGAAGAAATTCAATGATGGGTATGTGCCAAATTTGACTTCAGGAAAAACAAAGAGGCGATCATCATTTGTCACCACAACTTTCAATGATCCACGTTTGGTGGAACAATGGCATTACGATAATACAGGTCAATCGGGAGGTAGCCCTGGAGCCGACATAAGTCTTTTTGATGCTTGGGATATTCAAACAGGATCTCCAGATGTAGTGGTGGCGATAATAGATGGAGGATTAGATGTGGATCACGAAGACCTGGCGGAAAATGTTTGGATAAATCCTATAGAAAGTGCTGGTGTAGCCGGAGTAGATGATGACGGAAACGGCTACATAGATGATATAAATGGTTATGGGTTTGGAGACAAGACTGGTGATTTTTCTCCACATTACCATGGGGTGCACGTTGGCGGGACCGTGGCTGCTGTCAATAATAATGGCATAGGCGTAGGAGGAATTGCGGGAGGTTCGGGTTCTGGCGGCGTAAAAATGATGTCCTGTGCGGTCTTTGGTTCTTTTGCTAGTGATGGTTTTGACGAGGCTTTCGTATATGCTGCTGATAATGGAGCCATCATCTCTCAGAATAGTTGGGGTTATACTTCCCCTGGTGTTTTTGAGCAATCAGTTTTGGATGGAATAGATTATTTCATTGCAAATGCAGGCTATGATGAAGATGGTAATCAAATAGGACCAATGGCTGGGGGCATTGTGATTTTTGCAGCAGGAAATGACAATAGCTCGGCAGATCATTATCCAGGTTATTATGAGCCAGTTCTTGCTGTTGCCTCAACAGATCATAACGATATACGATCCTATTTTTCAAACTATGGTAGCTGGGTTGATATAGCGGCACCGGGATCGAATGTATTGAGTACATACCCAAATAATACGTACAACTCAATATCAGGAACGTCTATGGCTTGCCCACATGTCTCAGGTGCAGCTGCCCTCATAGTTTCAGAATTTGGCGGCGTTGGTTTTACTCCGGAAGAAGTACTGGGCAGGTTGGTTGGTACAACGGATAATATTGATGCTAAGAACCCCTCATTTACAGGTCTTTTGGGTACAGGAAGACTTAATGCCTATAATTCGCTGCAAACAGATTCTGGTGTTCCTCCAAGAAAAATAGAGGATTTATCAGCGGCGAGCGTTGAAGGAGTTTCTGTAACATTGAATTGGACAGCTCCAGGAGCAAATGGAAGTGATGGGAAGGCTACTGTTTACGATGTTCGCTACAGTGTTGTGCCACTAGATAGTGCTGGTTTTAGTTCAGCAACTGAAGCAATAGGAGAACCTATTCCTTCAATATCAGGCACTACCGAAAGCTTCGTTTTGACCGGATTGTCTCCAACAACCACTTATTATGTTGCGGTGAAATCCAAGAATTTCTTTGGTAATACTTCATTGATGTCAAATATCATTTCTTTTGAAACGCCGGATATCCCTGAAATCAGTATTGACCCTGATACCGTGATTGCCATTTTGGATCAAGGGGATGTTGAAATGCAAGAGTTTACAATTTCCAACGTAGGTAAACACATCCTTGATTTTACCCTTCTAGAGCAATCTGATTTTGTTTCAGGATTATCACCGATTTCTGGGTCTTTATCCGAAGCACAAAGTCAAAAAATTAATTTTTCCTTTAATACTGGTTCGCTAAGTCCGGGCAACTACTTTGACAAAATTTCCGCCTCGAGTAACGATCCAAGCAAACCTATTGAAGAAGTTGTTGTATTGCTTCATATCAACGGAGTGCCAAATCTTGGATTATCAGATTCAATTGTTGATTTTCAGCAAGTTTTCTTAAATGTTCAGGACTCACTTCCGCTTACTCTCTCGAATATAGGATCCGACACACTTTGGATTAATAATCTAGATGTCACAGAATCCAATTTTTCTTTCAATCCATTGACATTGCCAATGCCACTATTGCCGGGGAGGGACGTAAACCTTTATATTAAATTTAGTTCTGGTTCCATTGGAGACTATTCTGGTATGTTGGCCATTGAAAGCAATGACCTGCAAGAACCTACTACTCACGTTATGCTCAAGGCCAAGGCCGTCGAAGCCCCTGTTGTGGTAATAAATCCCGATAGTCTGGGAGAGTCTTTGCTCACGGGAGAGGTCTCTTCGCAAATATTGACGATTGATAATTCTACAGGCGGAAGTGAGCTGATTTTAAGGGGCTCAATTGTCACTACGGATAAGGCAAGTTTCGAGAGAGATAAATCCGAGGACATTATAAATAGCGATAGACTCCCAACAGAGTATGGCACTATACCAGTTCTTAAAAACGTGCCATTAGAGGTCGAAAATGTTCCATATTTTGATGGTTTTGAATCTGGGAATTTTGATTCCTGGGCAATTGATGGGACTGGAGGTTTAAGGTCTGTTGTTTCCGATCAGGTAGCTTCCGGGAGCTACAGTTTCTATTACGAGAACACTATCTCTATTAACCACTTCCACGGCATACACCAGGATTTTGCACTAGATAATCAACCCGATTATGTCAGTTTCAAGATTAGACCTGGCTCTACCACTGAGGCTGATGCCTATTTTGTTTTGACTTCAGGATCTACAGAGGCAATCTGGTTCTACGCAAATAGAAGTAGTTTCCTTTATGTCAATGGAGACGTAGGTGGTGATGAGAGTGTACCATATAACGTCAATACCTGGTACACTATTGAATTCAGAGATATTGATTGGGAAGATAAAGACTTTGACTATTATGTAAATGGTTCCTTAATCAAGGCAGATATTTCATTTAGAAACCCCTCCACTATCACTGGTTTTAGCAGGGCTTACCTTTATAATTTTGATCAATCTGAGGCTTGGTGGGATGATATTCAAGTGGGGGGTGGAGTTCCTTGGCTAAGCACTACATTAGATTTTGATACAATATTTGCTGGTCAGACTAAAAGCTATGACGTAACCTTTGATGCCGCAGGGCTTAATGGAGGTTCGTATGGAGCTGAAATTGCTATAATTAGTAATGATCCACTTAATACTTTGATAAGCGTGCCCGTGACTTTGGATGTGACCGGAGCTCCGGATATTGCTGTAAATTCTGATGTCATCTCCTTCGGTACTCAGTTCATCGGATCCCTTGTAAGAGATACTTTGAATATTCAGAATATAGGTACTGATACACTGATTGTCGTGGATATTGGAGTCAACAACAGCGACTATCGCTTGGATACAACAAGCTTCAATTTAGCTCCAGGAACATCGCTTGATATCATTGTTACTTATGAACCTTTGGCTGTGGAGTCTGATAATGCTGAGATTACTATAACTAGTAATGATTCTGATCAGGGCGCTTTGGTAGTAAACCTCACATCAAATGGCATCCTTCCTCCGATTCTTGAAATCGACCCTGATAGCCTAGGAGTAGCAGTTTTTACGGGGGGGACAATTCAACAATCCTTAATTGTGAATAATAATGGAGCTCATGAGCTAGTATGGAACCTGTCTTTGAAAGATAAAAGGAACTTGGCTTCGATAAATTCTCAAAAAATCATCGAGAGCAAGTACCTGGATGATTCGGCTATTTATAGCAAACCCTTAGATGTTGCACCCACCTGGGATCAATTTGCACAGATTTCATCAACAGAAGGAAGAGTTTTTGTCTTGGATCCTTTTAGATCGGAAGTTATTGAGATCGATCCGGCAACAGGTGCTAATATTTCATCTTTTTCACTTCCTGAGAGCGCTTCCGGAGGACCTGATGGTCTTGCTTTTGATGGTGAGTTTCTTTATTATATAAATGCCTTTGGCAATGATATCATCTACAAAATGGATCAAAGTGGTACCGTGGTTGATTCATTCAATTTCTCAGCTTACGCGATCGATGCACTTGGGTACTCTGGTGAGTTTTTGCTGGCTCTTGATTACACTACTGATCTTATCTACGAAGTTTCTGTTGTAGATGGCTCAATTGTTAATACCATAGATATTAATCAGTTTTTGGGAGGGGGGATCACATTTGCGGGAGGTAGAAATTCTCTTTTCGTTTCTAACTTCAGCAATGTTATCTACGAGATCGATTACAGTACTGGTCAGATTATCAATAGCATATCTCCGAATGGTTCAATATATGGATTGGGTTACTCGGACGGTCTAGGTATATTGTTTGCTTCGAACGTTTCAAATGGGAGGCTGCAGGCTCTCAATCCCGATAACGGGACAATTCTTTATGAGCTATCACTAGGTTCTTTTTCGGCCATTGCCAGCGATGAGAGTAGTTTCCTAAGTTGGATTAGCCCGGACTTAAACGGCGGTACCGTCGCGGCTGGTGCTTCTCAAATTATTGATATATCGTTTGACGCTAGTGGTTTGAATGGTGGTTTGTATGAGGCGGAGATCGCTATTAGTAGTAACGATCCTGTTAATCCGGTTGTGAGAGTTCCGGTGGCTATGGACGTAACTGGATCTGCGGATATATCCTTAGATAAAGACAGTATTGTGTTCGGAGCTAATTTTGTAGGGGCTGTTGTTCAGGATACCTTGGTGATCACAAATGAGGGGACCGATAGCCTTGGAGTATTGAATATTTATTCTGATAATATTGATTATGAGATAGACAGCACCTCCTTTGGCTTACAACCAGATAATTCGATGGCCATAGTGGTGAGTTATTCGCCATCTTCAGCTGGTAGTGATAACACAATACTAGCCATTGTGAGTGATGATTTGGATGAAGATACAGTAAGAGTACATCTTGTTGCAGAAGCTATTCTACCACCAGTGGTTGAGGTTGCTCCCGATTCGTTGGGTGAGCATCTCTTTACCGGAGGCAGGAGCATGCGCAATCTTCTCATCAGCAATACTGGGTCAAGTGATTTGACATGGTCATTAACCTCTAAACTGCATTCGCCACCCTCCAATTTCTCTCACAAATCATCTATGTCCTTAAGTGGAATTAACAACAGTGGAGAGGAAGTTTATAACACCATAGAAGGCGTTTTTCCAGAGGCAGTCGGTGACTTTAGCCTCTTAGCAAATAGCCCAGCAATCCTTACCTGCCTGACCATTGATGAAGATGCAGGAATTATTTACGCACAGGCTAATAACTCCACGCAATTTTACAAGTATGATATTAACGGTCAATCTTGGCAATCGTTAGCTCCTTCGCCTGTTTCTAGTGGTAATAATGGAGGTGCTGCTTTTAGAAATGGTAAGGTATATACTACCTATACTGGAAGTTCATCAATGGGTATTTATGACATAGCTGAAAATACATGGACTACCATGAGTATTCCTATAAGTACCGGAAATATTACTTCCGATGGTATCTACATTTATATAGTACAGGGGAGTGCTCTTTACAGGGTGAATGAGAGTCTTGTAGTTGAATCCTTGTCCGCTTCCCCAATCTATTTTGACCGATGGGGAGGTTTGGCTGTTTATTCAGGATACCTCTACGGTCATGGAGGCAATGGTGGTACATCCTTTGCCAGGTATGATATTACTAGCAATAATTGGGAAATTTTGCCATCTGTGCCGGGAGGAGCCGTTTTGGGTTCTGCAATTGATCCCGTAGCAGGAAAGTATTATACCTACGGTGGCTATAGCGGAAATAGTTGGTATGAATTTGATATTGAGAGTAAATCATGGAGTATCAGTACACTGCCATTTAGCAGTGTTTCAGATGGTGGAATTGTGTATTCCGGTAGATTTGATGCCGGATTATACCTAATTCAAGGGGAGCTGGGAACTGGTTTCGCCCGATATGAGACGGAAAGTGCAGCGCAGTGGCTTACATTTAGCCAAGATTCTGGAACTGTAGTGGGAGGCAGCTCACAATCACTAGATGTCACTTTCAATGCTGAAGGGTTGAACGGAGGTCTTTATTATGCGGAAGTATTATTAAATAGCAACGACCCTATTAACCCGATCTTATCAGTGCTAGTTACGATGGATGTTAGTGGTGCGCCTGATATTGATTTAGATGAAGATACCCTGGATTTCGGCGCTCATTTCGTTGGGGTCGTGGTTTATGATACCTTATCTATTGCTAATACCGGAACCGATAGCTTGGGTGTTACAAACATCTTCGTTGGTGATCCAGATTATATAATTGACACCACTGCGTTTGGCTTATTGCCTGGCAACTCATTAGATGTCTTAATCTCATATACTCCCACTACCTCTGGAAGTGATAGCACTGAGTTAATCATTGTTAGCAATGATTTGGATGAAGATACAGTGCGAGTTGCCCTTTTCGCAGAGGCTCTTCTGCCACCTGATATTGAGGTCATTCCAGATTCATTGGGGTTGACATTGTTCACTGGTGAGACCTCTACTGAATCCTTGATAATTGATAATAGCAATGGTTCCAGTCCCCTAACATGGGAGGCTAAATTAGCCCTAACACAAGCAAAGGAGGTCCAGGACTTTGGTTCTCAAATTGGATTTTACTCAGAAAGGAGTCAGTCGAACAATTTTGCTGAGCTGCCTCAATTGATACATGGGACTAGTGGTAGTATTGGAGTTAGGAGTGAGTTCAGTGTTCTAGATACTCTGAATAATTTCATCTCTAACTCCACAGGAATGGATATAGGTGGTGACACCATATATGTGGCAAATTGGAGTGCTAATCAGCTGAGTAAATATTATATCCCAAGTGAATCTATTGTTGAGACCATAGGCATTCATTCGCAGCCCTACGGCCTTACTCTCGTTGAGGATAAATTGGTTATTGGTAATTCGAGTGGGGTACTTTACGTCTATAATTTATCAGGAACTCTTTTAGGTACGTTTGATGCTCCAGGGCGTACATACCAGGCCGTTTCTTATGATGGAAATCATGTTCTTTTGAGAAATGCGCTTGCGACAACAGATAAGCTTTATGCTGTTGATTTGGATGGTACTGTTGCAAGCATTTATACCACGCCTTCTTTCTATGGCCACGAAATGAAATGGATTCACGATGATTTGTGGATTTTAGGCTCTTCCGGTAAAATGGTGAGATTCACGGGAGGGCTGGCTAGCTATGAAGCAATGGACACTATAAACACTTCTATAGGGATTGCTTCTTACAGTGTTTCCCATACAGGGCAAGATTTGTTGTTCAATGCATGGGATACTAAAGTTCTTCTCATTGATGATTTTGAGGATTATACGAGTTGGGTAACGATAGGGAGTGAAAACGGACAGGTGGCCCCAGGTTCGAGTGTGAGCGTTGAGGTTGTTTTTGATGCGACAGGGTTAAATGGAGGATTATATCAGGCAGAGATTTTAATAAATAGCAACGATCCAAATACGCCACTGGTGAAAGTTCCTATGGTAATGGACGTCACAGGAGCTCCTGATATTACAATTGATTCAGATACCATTGTTTTTGGATCGCAATTCTTGGGTACTACTACCTACGACACTTTAGTGGTCAGCAATGATGGTACAGATAGCTTGGCTGTGACCAAGGTTATGGCCAATAATGTAGACTATTTGGTTGATACAGCCTCGTTTGGATTGATGCCAGGTGGTTCTTTGAATGTCGTATTGGCATACTCTCCCACAGCATTAGGCAGTGACACCACTGAATTATGGATAATTAGCAATGATATCGATGAAGATACTTTAAAAGTGAGCCTATTGGCCCAAGCTGTTTTACCTCCGATTGCATCAATTAGCCCGGACTCATTGGGTGAGTCTCTATTGAGCGGTGGAAGGTCCAATAAGTCACTTACAATTTCAAATGAAGGACCTAGTGATCTTCATTGGTACGCGACTGTCGATAGAAAGATGATGGTAAACAACTTAACTCCTCAAACTCATGTTTTGCAATCAACTTTTGGTGCAAGACCTAATAGTGTTCCGGTTTTCAACTCAACGGTTAGGTCGACAATACAAGTGATTTCTAATTCTAGTGGTGGGAATATTCTTTTCGAAAAAGCAAAGTCAAACACCTGGAATCCTGATGCGTTGTTTAAGAATTTGGCACAAGAATTATCCAACGTAGGCTATAATTATTTCACAACTTCAAATTTGGCGGGTGAGGATCTTTCCGCCTTTCAGGTTTTGGTTATATCGAGTCCCTCTACGTCATTCTCAAGTGAAGAATTAGCGGGAATAAGCAACTTCGTAAATTCAGGTGGTGGTCTCTTTTTATTGGGAGAGGGAGATGGCTCTTGGTTAGACCGGAGTGCACTAAATCAAGTGGCAAATCTTTTTGGTTTGGACTTCTTGGCAGACAACAGCGGAGATTTTTTTATGGATTTAAGTGACCATGAGGTGGCAGAGAATGTGGACCAGGCTTTTGTCACATATGGTTCTCATATTGAGGGATCCTTTGAGAATATTGGAGCACTTGGATCTAGATCCTATGCTGTTGCGAAGAGTTTTGGACTTGGTAGAGTGGTGGCAGTGGGGGATTGCAACATATTTGATGATCAATCATTCACAAGTACTTTATATTCTTACGATCACCTGCAACTAGCTCTTAATATAGTCAGTTGGTTGTCTGAGACGTATGACTGGTTGGAATTGGATGTAGAGTCTGGTACCATTCCATTCGGCACTTCTCAAAAAGTTGGAGTGAACTTTGATGCGACCGGGCTGAATGGGGGGCTATATGAAATGGAAATTGAGTTAAAAACAAATGATCCAAACAATTTGACTCTGTCTATTCCTGCCTCCCTTGATGTTACAGGAGTCCCTGCTATTTCAACAGACAAGACCAAAATAGATTTTAAAAATGAATTGGTTCAAGGAGCACTTAGAGATAGTGTCCTAGTTGCAAATCCTGGTACTGAAGATTTGGTCATTACGGATATTACCACAGACCACAGTTCTTACACTTTAAGTTGGTCTTCAACGACGCTATCTCCTAACTCCAAAAAATATCTAGTGGTTACTTACTCACCTATTGTAGGGGCAAATTTGGATGGATCATTAACTATTTCTAGCAATGATGTCCTTGAACCTAAACTCCGTATTGGGTTAAATATTGATGATCAGAATCCAAAATTTACTTCCGGTTCAGAGGTGATGTTTTTAGAGAATAGTTCACTAGGAGTGTACCAATCTAGGGTTGATGAGCCTGTTACTTTTAGTTTGGGATCGACTAAAGACGAGAGTCTATTTACTTTGAATGGTGACAGGCTGGCTTTTATTGTCCCACCCGATTTCGAATCTCCAAAGGACAATGATAGGAATAATGCCTATTCGGTGGATATTATAGCTACAGATGTTATTGGTAATATTTCTATTCTAACGCTTTTGATAAATGTTATAGACGTTGACGATACCGGACCTGCTTTCATTTCCGAAAGGGTTGTACAATTTCAGGAAAACTCAATTAATCCTACCTATCATATAAAAGCAGATGAACCTGCAAATTTCAGTATTGGTGTTTCTAAGGATGAATCTCACTTCTCTTTTTCAGGTGGTAATGTCCTTACTTTTAAAAGTGTTCCTGATTTTGAATTGCCACTAGATTCTGACAAAGACAATATTTATAAGTTAGATCTATTTGCGACGGATTCATCAGGTAACAAGTCTAGTTTAGAATTATCAATAACAATAACGGATGTAGATGATATGGCTCCTAAAGTTATTTCGGCATCTTCTATTGAATTGGATGAGAACTATTTAGGAATTGCCTATTCTATAAAGTCAGATGAAAAGGCTACCTTCAGTCTAGGCCAAGATAAAGATGAGGTTCTTTTTGTATTAAAAGGAGGGAATGAAATCCACTTTCGGAGCTCACCCGATTTTGAAATACCAAATGATGCTAATAAAGACAATAAGTATGAGTTGGATTTGATTGCATCGGATACGGCCGGAAACGCTACTAATTTTGCTTTATCAATATCCGTTTTGAATGTTGATGACAAAGCTCCTTCCTTGATTTCTACACCATCTGCCGCTTTTCGTGAAAATGCGCTGGGAATAGTTTATTTGATACAGGCAGATGAAAAAGCCTCTTATTCATTTGGTATATCAAAAGATGAATCTCTATTCACAATGGAAGGAGGCCGTGAATTGCATTTCAAGAATTCTCCAGATTATGAAGCTCCTTTAGATTTTGACAAAGACAATATTTATGTACTCGATATTGTTGCAGAGGATTCTGTTGGGAATAAAACCATTTTTGATATATCGATAAATGTGGAAGATATAGATGATACTGCACCAGAGATTACTTCCTCATCTAATGTTTCTTATCTAGAAAACGGTACTGAAGTAGCCTATTTTGCTACTGCAAATGAGCAGTTGGAATTTGTCTTAGGAAGAGACAGAGATGAAGCATTTTTTGTGCTGACGAACACAAATGAACTAAGCTTTCTTAATCCCCCCGATTTCGAGGAGCCAAAAGACGTTAATGCAGACAACATATATGAAGTTTTATTGATCGCTATAGATTCTGTGGGGAATAGCTCAAGTCTAGTAGTGACAATAGCGGTAATTGATATTCAAGATTTCCCACTTGCTGGAGATATTAACGGGAATGGTGTGATTGATGAACAAGAGATAGCTGGAGATATTAACTTAGATGGAATCATAGGAATAGGCGAAATCGCTGGAGATATTAACGGTGACGGTCTCATCAATAGGGGTGAGAATGGAAGGGTAAATGGATTTATTGAGATAGCCGGAGATATTAATGGTGATGGTGATATTGGTGAGGGCGAGATAGCTGGTGATATGAATGGAGATGGAAACATAGGCGAATCAGAAGTTGCCGGAGATGCTAATGGTGATGGGGTAATCGGTGCTGTGGAAATAGCTGGGGATATCGATGGCAGCGGCGATATTGGTGAGGCCGAAGTAGTCGGAGATATAAACGGGGATGGATCTATCGGTAATGATGAAGTTGTTGGCGATGGTGATGGTAATGGTGCTATCAACTCAGATGAAATAGAAGGAGATGCTAATGGTGACGGTTTAGTAAATGATGATGACCAAATAATTCTCGCATTAGATGCAAATGATTTTAATGACCTATTAATATCCGTATACCCTAATCCAGTTGAGTCAATTTTACATATTGATTTTCAGAAACGAGCTTTTATGAAAGCCTCAGTAATGGATGTTTCGGGGAGAGTCTATCTGAGTTATAATTTGAACAATGGTCTGAAGAAGATAAACGTTTCTGCTTTAAATTCAGGACTTTACCTTTTGAAACTAGAGTCTACAGATGGAAGAGTTGAGACGGTTAGATTCATAAAAGATTAGCAGGATTGGAACCTAATGAATAGGAATGTCCCTTGCTTTTGGCTGTCTGGTTAGGTGAAAATCCAGATGGTGGATAATGCTCACCCGGCCAATGTGTCGAGATTGATATTTATACGGTGCCTTATTATGCCTGTAACTGTTCATATATCCGACTTGAAATTGGAATTTCTCATCCAGATTATAACCCAGTCCTGCAAAAGCCCTGTTGTCTTCGAAGTGATTGAACACCACCGTTTTACCTGCCTGCATGAAAATCTCTTCATATAGGGCAAGAAATAGGGTATTTGGACCAAAGTCCCTATGGTTTAGAGGGACATACACGGTCAGCTTGTATCGAAACCGGTGAGTCAACTCGAAGGGTGCCCCCTGAACATAGTCTCGCCTCCATCTTTGCTCTAGGCGCAGTTGATGAAAAACTTTAATATGATCAAAAGGAGTGGCGAGAATAGCCTGTTGCCAAAATCGGTATTGCGGAACCACGTTATCAGTGTTTTCTCTTTCTGGGTTTGGATTCCAGTAGAAAGGAGTAACAATCCCAACCGTAAAATCCAGATATTTCTGGATTCTATAAGTAGCACCAAACCGTAGGTATACCTGTGCCATCTCCTTGATACCTTCGCGCATTCGGGCGTGGTATTCTCCGTGATAAGCCCATCGGTCATTGAAATGATACTTGGTATAGATGCCAAGCCAGGCCCCTGTAGTATGATCTACTTCTTTTTTCTCAGGAATTACCGGTGCTTGCGACCTTAGTCCAAAGGCAAGAAGTATCAGCGGAATAATGCAAAAAAATCGAATCGTAGGATTCACATTAGATCAGGTTAGGCTTAGTAAAATTAGCGATTGTATTTAACTAAGGAATATTATGAATTTGTAAAGTCTTAAAATTTATAAAGAGGCCATGCATGCCTTTCTTGAATTCCTAGGCATTAGTGCCTATCTTCCAATTGTTATAGATGAAATAATTTAACTATTTAAAGAAAAGTTATAACATTTGTAATAGAACAAGCGTTAATTACTCGCAATGCCACTGAACTCGCTCACTGAACCACTTGGGAGGAAAAGGGCTGCCCATTTGCTTAGGCGTGCCTGCTTTGGAGCCTCACCATCCGAAATAGATACTTTCGCTGCGCTAACGCCAGCAGAAGCAATTGCTTCATTGTTCAATACTAATTTACCTACTCCGGCCCTACCGATAGATCCTGTTACTGGTACGGAATGGATTACAAATGGACCTACTGAGGACGGTAGCACCAACTTCGAGTTGGAAGGAGTTCTGAATAGGTGGATGATCGGTCAGATGATTGGGGTGGATGTTCCGGAAAGCCAGAAGCTGGCATATGTTTTCCGTGAGAGAATCATCCTCTTTTATCATACGCTTTTCACGACCAAGAAGTCGGAGGTAAACGATTCCAGAGCCATTTATTATCAAAATGCGCTTTTCAGAATTTTCGCATTTGACGGCAATGATGTTACTGTTTCCAATGCCGATCCGGACCTGCCGGACGATGTGTATGTCCGAAATATCAAAAAGCTGACGGAAAAGATTAGTGTGGATAACGCGATGCTGATCTTTTTAGATGGCAGACTAAATGTCAATGGTAATCCAAATGAAAACTATGCTCGTGAATTATTGGAACTTTACAGCGTAGGTAGAGGATTAGAAGGCAATATTCCGGAGCCTGAGTTTGATGGGGATTACTTCTACTTTACTGAGCAGGATGTGCAGGAAGGAGCGAAGGTCCTCAGCGGTTTTGATAATGATAGCACTTATGGCAATATCGATATTGAAACGGGTCTTCCAAGAGGGGTGGTGAAAGGTACAACCACTGCTTCAAGGCACGATAACAGCACTAAGACTTTCAGTCAAAGGTTTGCTAGTGCTACCATAAGCCCCAATGAAGAATTGTTGTTAGGTACGAATGCTACTGAGGAAAGTGTCCTCGAAGAAATAACGCAGTTTGTTGACTTGATCTACGATCAAAACGAAACCGCACTTCATATATGCCGAAGGTTATACAGGTTCTTTGTTTATCATGAAATAGATGCTAGCCTGCAGGGTACTACTATTCAGGACATGGCTGACATCTTGGTAGCTAACAATTTTAAGATCCAGCCGGTATTGGAAGCACTATTGACTAGCACTCACTTTTATGAAGCTGAGGATGGTGTAAACGACAATAAGTTCGGTGGATTGATCAAATCTCCGTTGGACTTGATAGTAGGGTTCATTAGAAACTTTGATATCACTGTACCCTCATTTTCTTCTGACCTTACCAATTTCTATGAATTCACTGGGTCTATCTTATCCGGTATGAGCCAGATGGGAATGGACTATTATGAGCCTTTTGAGGTGGCTGGTTATCCGGCTTATCATCAGTTTCCGATCTTCAATAGAAGTTGGATATCCCCCAACTACCTGACTAATCGTTACAGTTTCATCGGGTCCAGACTGACCGTTGATGAAGCAATGATGGGAGAAGTTAATGTTTACGACTTTTTCAGAAGCGCGATTCCGATAAGCACTGGTGCTAGCACAGAATCACTTGTCATCACCATTGCTGAATACTTCTTACCGGTTTCGGAGGACCTTTCTTTTTCCACCGAAGGCGGAGAGCTGACAATAGAAAGACTTAGCTATTTCCGGCAGCAGATTCTTTTTGATGGGAATGCTGATCCTGAAACTTATTGGTCCGAACGTTGGACCAACGGCACCAGCAGAGATGATATATCACAATTATTGTTGCAATTGATTAATGCCATGTTGCAATCACCTGAATATCAGTTAATGTAATGAGAAGAAGGAATTTCATAAGAAAATTGGGTTTTGCGGCGGGAGCTCCGATGGCTTTTCATGGAGTGCCAATCAAGTTGATGGCTGCTGATAAACCCTTGCAAAGGTTAGCTGCTAACAGTGATAATGATAAGGTTTTAGTGATCGTTCAGCTTCACGGTGGGAATGATGGTATCAACACCTTTATTCCGCTCAATCAGTATGATCAATACTACAATAGAAGGGCCAATATCGCCATACCATATAAGGTTGGGAATAGAACAGCCATACCTTTGGATAGCACGCTGGCAATTGAGGATCAAGTGGGCTTGCACCCAGATATGAATGATTTTAAACACCTCTATGATACTGGTAAAGCTGCCGTATTTCAGGGTGTTTCATATGAAAACAATAATGGATCGCACTTCCGTGGACGAGATATTTGGTTCATGGGTGGCGATGTAGATGATTACTTTTCTTCTGGATGGGTAGGTAGATATCTCAATGAGATATACAGCCCTTTGACCTATCCAGCAGACTTTCCCAACTCCGATATGCCTGATCCCCTGGCATTAGAGATGGGTAATGATTTGTCTTTGATTTTTCATCAAACTGGTAATATTCCTACTTCTGTCTCTTTGCCCGGTTCCCCAGATAGATTAGCCGAAACGATCGCGGCTTTGGAGGGATTCGCTGACGAAGGAGTTGATCCAAGAGGGCTACCTCCTGAGTTTTTGCAAAGTTCGCCGTATGGCAAAGAAATGGATTGGATACTTGGACTTGAAGATAAGAGTGAAACCTACATAGAGCGATTGTCTGATATCTACCTGGCCTCTGCTGAAACGGCAGTGGATTACCCCGAACAGTATCCTTTCAATGCACCAAGCGGACAAAGAAATAACCCGCTTAGTGGGCAGCTTCAATTGGTAGCGAGATTGATAGGTGGAGGAGCTAAGACAAAGGTCTTCCTCGTCAGGATGGGTGGTTTCGATAGCCACGCTGAGCAGGCCGAGACGTATGATGCTACTATGGGTACACATGCTGCGCTTCTTTATCACTTAAGTTCAGCTATGCGGGCTTTCAATGAAGATCTTGCTCAAAGAGGTGTGGGGGATAGAGTGCTGACGATGACCATGTCCGAGTTTGGAAGAAGAGTAGGATCAAATGGCAGTTATGGTACTGATCACGGCACTGGTGGTCCGGTGATGATGTTTGGTGATGGAGTTAACCCTGGAGTTTATGGTACCAACCCTAATATGGGTGACAACAATGTCGGGATGCAATTTGACTACCGACAGATTTGTGCTAATGTGCTCCACGAATGGATGGGAGTGGATAAAGATGTAATAGCCAATAATATCTTCTTTAGGGATTTTATTGATGGCACGGACTCCAATGGCGTGAATTATGAAGAGCTGGACCTCATTCGAGATGTAGCCTTGAGTACCAGTGATATACTGAAAAGAAACTTCAATATTCATAACATGTATCCGAACCCGGCTAAGGACACTGTAAATGTTGAAATCAACTTAAATGATAGCCAGGAAGGATATCTCCAGTTGATAGATGTAAATGGAAAGAAAATCAAACAGCAGCGTTTTAAGCTTGATCCCGGGAGATCGAAGGTGAAGTTGAATTTAGAAGGAATTAAGCCTGGTAATTATTTTTTGAAAGCAATATCCGAAAAACTAAATGAGACTAGAAAACTTCAAGTACGCCAATAGCCTAAGGTTTTGCTTGGTGTTGATGCTGGGACTGACATTTAGCTCAGTTCAAGCCCAGCGGAGACTGGATGCCAAAGGTGGAATTTCAGCATTCCTTGATACCCAGTGGTGGCTAGGTTTGAAATTTGGGACAAATGTCACTTCTCCCATTGTCGGAGATAGATATAGTGTTTTGAGTCCTGTCAACTATGCTGAGTCTGACCTGGACAAAGCTTACGATGATTTTACCATTCCTGGATTTCAGGGTGGTCTGGATGCTACCTTTTATACCAAAGGCTTCTCAATAGGCTTACAACCAGCATTTAAGTTCGTGGTTTTTTCATACGAAAATCGACTTAACTGGGAGATCGGAGGGCAACAGGAGGCTTTTAGTACGCGCTATCAGATAAAGCAAGGTTTAAACACACTTGAGATTCCTTTGACTGTAAAGTATGATATCATCAAGCAAGGGAAGCTGAGGCCATACGTAATATTGGGAGGCTTTTACTCTTTTGTGCTGAGTGGTCGCAAGAAAGTGCAGGTAGATCACAGAGATGCTATTCTCAATACGGATATCAATGCCGGCGAAGTGATTATTGGCAAGAATGACGAATTCAAAGATTATGCTGGGGTCCTTGGAGGTGTTGGAGCTAGCTTCGATTACGGAAATATTAGAATCCTGCTAGATATAACCTACCAAAGGTCACTATTATCGGCTATTGAACCCGAAGCACTCTTTGCAGAGAACCAGCTGTTTGCTATAGGTAACATCACAGATGATATCAGTCTGTCTCATATCAATGCTTCCATGGGCATTGTGTTCCCTCTTCGATTTATTGACAATACCTTCCAATCAAGCCGTTGATATGAATAGTCTTAAACAAACGAAAGTTTTATTTTTCCTTCTGACACTTGCGATCTTTACTTCTTGTTCGGAAGAGCTTGATCTTGAAAGTCAATCATTTATTAAAATCTACGACAATCAGGATGGAGATGTGGCCTATGATCCAATCGATATCATTGAGACCACTGAAGGGTACCTTGTGCTATCCGCTACAAGTTTGAACAATACCGATTTTTCTGGAATCCAGATTATTTCCCTGACAACTACTGGGGATTTTCAGACAGAGTTTACCATGCCGGAGGATTTGGTGCTGCCTACTGGAGATATTTTTTCAGCAAACGATAGGTTTTACTTTTTTGGGATGAACAGAACCACTTTAAGAGTGGTCCTCATTTCTACCGACGCAGCTTTTACTGATGTTCAAACTACTGTTTTGGGATCATTGGCATATCCGCTAAGTGCTTCCTCTACCTCCGGTGGCAACTTGTTAGTACAGAGTTACGATATTGAGGATGGACTTACTGTCCTATCAGAAGTTCAGACCGATGGCACAGTGGTTAATAGCCAAGGGTACTCCATTGGTGTTGGGCAGGATGTAGAACAGAATATTCTGGCGCACTATCTTGATCCTACTGTGGACCTGCCATTTTTCTGTGGAGAATTAAGTGGAGGTACCTATTTCTTCAATGGCTTCTATAATTTCAGCATGTCCATGGTATTCGTGGATTTTGGTGATGCACCTTTAGGTGTAATCCAGGGCCAGGCCGATGATGGTGGTATTCGAGATGCTCAAATTTTGACAGGATCAGGTTTTGCCTTGGTTGGTTACCAATTTGAGGAGAATTACCTGGTGCCATCTACTACTTTGAGTACATCGGGTATTACCTCAAGTATTGATTTATTTACTTCAGAACAAGCCGAATTGAGAACTCAGACACCAGGCGTAATTGTACAGGTTGATGATTCGCATGTGGCGATGGCTGTGGAAAGTGAGAGTCGGGAAGTGGTGATTTATTTCTACAATACCACTACCTCTGAACTCAGTGGTATTGAAACTATTGGGTTTCTCAATCCTTTCACATTGGGTAATATGAGAATGGATGCTGAAGGCAATTTATTAGTTGTGGGCACCACCTTTGTCTCAGGTCGATTTGAGCGAGTTTTCTTTAGGAAGATTCAGTCTACGGATTTACAAGGCTTTATAACTTTATAGAATCTGTACTGACCGGCCAGTGTCGCTGGATTTGATGATGGCTTCTATGACTCGGACATCTCTCAATCCTTCCTCAGGGTTAATTTGCATTGGGTTGCCGTTTAGCATAGCCAAGGCATCTTCATCCATTTGATTCGCTTGTTGGTTTTCTAAGTAAACGTCCAGCCTTTTGCCATCACTCCTGGATCCCCTGACACCATTGTAGGTTTGCATAGGTCGCATCTCATACCATCCGCTTTTACAATTCACCCGCAAATGGTTCATGCCTTCACCGACACTTGTTTTTCCTTTTGCTGTGATTTCGTTGTTGAATCGTAGTACATATTCGGTTGTTTCGTCCACTTCTTTGAAAGCCTTTGGGCGTGAGGTGTATTGTTTGGCCGAGATAACCTCTACTGGGTCCATCCACAAGGCGTTTCTGATACCATTCACAGTGTACACCCCCATATCGTACAAAGCACCACCGCCCATTTTCTTCTGAAAACGCCATCCGGTCCCTCCACCTCCTGCATATCCAGCTGCAGCGTCAACGCTCGTAATATCCCCAAATGGTTTAGAAGAGGCGTAACTATTGAGTGTCTTAGTATTTGGCTCGTGCTGAACCCTATATCCCAAGGTAAGCTGGACCCTGTTCTTATTACAAGCATCAATCATCGATTGACATTCTTCCACAGTCATAGCCATTGGTTTTTCACACCAAACATTCTTTCCAGCATTAGCTGCGGCTATGGTAAACCGAGCGTGAGTACCAGTCGGGGTGACTACATAAATAATATCAATATCATCGTTATTAGCGATTTGATGCATATTCTCATAGGAGTATACATTCTTATCTTCGATACTGTATTTCCGTTGCCAACTACTCACTTTGCTTGGGCTTCCGGTGATGATACCTCTTAGCTCACAATATTTAGTTAGTTGCAGTGCCGGAGCCAGCTGGTAGGTGCTATAAGATCCTAATCCGAGCAGAGCGATACCAAGTTTTCTTTGATTTTGACCTATGGCAAGTTTAGGTGCTGCTAAGCCGATTGCCAGGGTTGAGGAGATTTTTAGGAAGGATCGACGGTTGTAATCAGACATGAGAATAGCTTTATTATACTGACCTCTAAATGCTCACTTTGGTTTTACTTTTTGTCATGGTCAGAATGTATTCTGTCCTGTAACTTCTTAATATGAGCTTTATTCAGTCAAAGCTAGTTCTTCAAATCCTTTATTACCTTCGTTGCGAGTATAACTCGCAAATCATCTGAATGACACTCTCGGATTTCGTTCATCGCCTTCAACGTGTAAACACACTCTCAAAGCACGAACAACTGGTAAACGGGATTATTGACGCCATAGATAGTCAGTTCCTAAAGGTTGGAGAGCAACTGCCTTCTATCAACGTGATGGTGGATGAAGTTGGGTATGCCCGGAAAACGATTGTGAAGGCTTATGAAGACCTTAAGGAAAGAGGCCTTGTAGAATCGAAGAAGAACAAAGGCTATTTCATCGTAAGTAAGGATACCAACCAATTGTTGAGAGTAGCACTGCTATTATATTCCTTTCAAAGATTTCAGGAGGAGTTCTACAACACATTAAGAGAGGAATTGGGTGAAAGTGCACAAATTGACGTGTTCTTCCATCACAATAACCTTGAGGTATTTGATACTATATTCTCCAACATCTATGGGAAGTATGGTCTGTATGTAATTGCTCCAATTGAAGATGGTAGGGTATCTAAACTATTGAAAACCCTTTCTCCTGAAAAGCTTATAGTAGTTGATAGGTTTTTAGATATTGGACCGGAGTATACCTACGTGACGCAGGAGTTTGAGAATACAACGTTTCAGCTTTTGGTTGATCTAAAATCTCGGATAGAGGCTTTTGATAAGGCTATTTTATTCTTTAGGAATGATTTGGACTATCCAGAAGGAGTGCGTTCGGCGTTCTTGAAATTTGTTGATGAAAGTGGAATCAACTCAGAGGTACGGGATAAGTACGAAGAGGGCTCTATGCACCAAGGTGAACTTTACATATTTATCAGCGATTCTGATATGTGGAATCTGCTGAAAGACAGTCGGAATAATGAGCTATTGATCGGTCAGGATATTGGTGTGTTGTCCTTCAATGATCATGTTTTTAAGGAACTCGTTTTTGGAGGGATTACCACAATCTCCACTGATTTTACCGATATGGCCAGAGCCACAGCCAGGGAAATCCGATCAAATGAAGTAGGAGAGAGAGTGGTTATACCTACGCACCTCCAGAAAAGGCATTCGCTTTAACATTCACATTTTATCAGAATAAGCATCAATTATTAAGAATATGTCAAAATGATTTTTGAGTGTGAATAATAATTTACTAAGTTTACAAAGTAGCATAGACTATCATAGTACAGTTTTAAACTAAACCTTTCTCTTTATGAAAAAATACTACTTGAAGCTGCAGCTGTTTCTGATGGCTGTAATCGTGTTTGCGAGTGGTGCAGTGGCGCAAGGGATCCAGGTGTCGGGAACAGTTTCAGATGTTCAAGGGCCGATGATCGGTGTGACCATTGTTGAAAAGGGCACTACCAATGGTGTCACTACAAGCTTTGACGGTACCTACACTTTGACTGTAAGTGAAGGAGCTGTTTTAGTTTATAGTTTTATTGGTTATGTCTCACAAGAGCAATCAGTTGGTAACAGATCAGTAATTGATGTTACCATGGCTGAGGATATACAATCCTTGGAAGAAATTGTGGTTGTGGGATATGGTACTACTAAAAGACCTGAATTTACGGGTTCTGTTGCCACTATTAAGAAGGACGCAATAGCCAACGTAATAGCAGGTAATCCTACTACCTCACTTCAAGGTCGACTTGTAGGTGTCCAGGTAGAGAGCTTTGGAGGTCAGCCTGGTGGAAGCGCCAATGTATTCATTCGGGGCGTCAACTCCTTGAGTAATGCTAGTCCGCTTTACGTAGTTGATGGATTGTTCGTGGATAATATGGATTGGATTAATCCAAATGATATTGAGAGTATCTCTGTCCTGAAAGATGCGGCCGCATCTGCTATTTATGGAGCCAGAGCCGCAAACGGCGTAATATTGATTACTACAAATCATGGAGCAACCAATGGACAGCCTAAAGTGCAGTTCAACTCAAGAGTTGGATTTGATACGCCAAGCAAGCGACTTGACTATATCAGTGGTCAGCAATTTACTGACTATCTGAATCAACGATTCGAAAACGATGGGGAGTCCACTCGAGTATCTTGGAATGGAGTGGATACGGATTGGCAAGACCTAAATCTATCTTCCGGCTCCATCAGCGATGTTGGCGTTTCGGTAAGTGGAGGAGGCGAGAACAGTACCTACTTTATCTCTGGAAATCATTTTTATCAAGATGGTATATTGATCGGTTCAGGATTTGAAAGAATTAATTTCAGAGCAAATAGTCGATCCAAAATGGGGAAATTCACGCTGACGGAATCTGTTGGTATTGCTGAAGGTAAGCTTCAGGAAAACAATTGGTTTGGCTGGGATGGTGTAGCAGCTCCTACATTGGCTGCAAGAAACAGCAGCAATGCTGGAGGTTTCGAGGCTCCTAGTCAGGCGGTACACGGACCCGGTGGAATCAATCACTTTGGTTTGGCGCAGCTTGAAGATAACGAGGTAATTACCAGGACCATCTTTGGAACAGCTAAGCTCGACTATCAGGCTACAGATTGGTTAACGGCATCTTTGAACTTTGGTGTTGATTATGCTAATGTGCAGGTATCCCAGTTCACGCCAACTTACTTCATGAGTAATGTTGATGCTGTTTTGAATGTAAATCAACAAAGCGATCTTACCGCTTTCACTCAAAACGACCTGAACACACTGTTCGAGGCTACTTTGAATTTTGAGGAAGAGTTTGGTCAGAATAAGATTGGTGCTTTAGTAGGTTTTACATCCTTTGATGAAAATCAAAGAAACAATGGTGTCTTTGGGCAGGGAACTCCTTCCAACCAAATCAGGAGTGTATCTTCTTTGACTCCAAGTGATCAGGTTATTCTTCTTGGCGAAAATAATGATGCAGCATTGCGCTCTCTTTTTGGTAGGTTCAATTACAGCTATGCAGGAAAATACCTTTTCTCTGCCACAGTCAGGAGAGATGCTTCATCAAGGTTTGCTGATGACAACCAAACCGGTGTATTCCCTTCATTCGCTGCTGGTTGGAATATTAGTGATGAAGCATTTTGGAGTTCGAACTTGATTAACTACTTCAAAATCAGAGCTTCTTATGGCGAACTAGGTTCATACCCAGAAACATTTTATCCTACTGAGGCCGTATTTCTTGCTAACCAGTCTAATACTTCTTTCGGAGGTGTGAGTGCGACTGGTTTGGCCCAAACGACCTTAGCAGATCCAAATTTGATCTGGGAGACAACTAAGACAGTTGATGTAGGAATTGACATGTCATTCCTTGAAAACAGAATTTTATTCACTACTGATTTCTTCTCCAAGAACATAGAAGACATCCTGGTGGATATCAATGTACCTTCCACAAGTGGTGTTAGCTTACCTGTTACAAGAAACGCTGGTACACTTGTGAACAGAGGACTTGAGTTCGACCTTACTTACAGAAAGCAAGAGGGTGATTTCAAGTTTACTATCGGAACTAATGTATCGTTCAACCTGGAAAGCAAAGCAGGAGAGATTCCTAATACAATTCTTGGACCTGGTATAGATGAAGATTTGCGGATTGTTAATAGAACAGCTGCAAATCAACCTATTGGCTTCTTCTACGGCTATATTGTGGAAGATAAGGTAGACCCGACTACTGGAGACTTTGTTAGGGTGGATGTAAATGGTGACGGTGAGATCAATGATGATGACCTTACCAATATAGGTGATCCAAATCCTGATTTTACTTACGGTATCAATGCCACGGCCAGTTACAGAAATTGGGACTTTGGCTTGAACTTTAATGGTGTTCAGGGTAGTGATATTTATAATCTGGCCAGGTACTACAGCATACTATGGCAGGATGGTGGAAAATTGACAGATGTTCTTGATTCATGGACCCCATCCAATACTGATACTAGTATCCCTAGAGCAACTATTGCTGATGAGGGTGGTAATAAAGCTCCTTCTTCCTTCTTTGTAGAGGATGGTTCATACTTCCGTTTGAAAAACCTTGATATCGGATATACTTTCAAGAATGCTATCGAATCTGTTGATTGGATCGAGAACTTAAGAGTATCCTTCAATATTCAGAACGTATTCGTGATCACAGGATATAGTGGATACGATCCAGACGTAGCTTCTACTAATGGAGGTAGAGCGAACAGAAACTCAGGAGTACCTGGGAGAAGAACACCAGTTAATCCATTGCTTGGAAGAGGCTTAGATGCTCGTGCATATCCAAATGCGAGAACATTTACTTTAGGAGTCCAAGCTACATTTTAAATCAAATTAGAAGTCAGTAAGATGAAAAAGATGATAAGTAAGAAAATGAAGTTGGTCTTACCAGCATTTCTAGGATTGTTGCTTGCTTGCTCAGATTCTCTGGATCTGTCCAACAACAACGCAACTTCGACCTCCAATTTTGGAAGCTCGGCTGAGCAAGTCACAGCTGCCATCAATGGTGCGTTTCACCCAGTTACAAATACGTTCTTCTGGGGTAGAATTATACACACAGGAGCGCTACTGCGATCAGATGAGTTCAATATTTTCCCATTTGGTAGTAATACTGCTATGTCTACATTTCTTGGTAACCCAGGAGATCGATGGGCGACTGAGCCTTGGCAGGAGCTATACAAATCCATCGCTCGATGTAACAACATAATAGCGAGTGTGACAGAGGAGACTATTCCAGCTGCTAATATTAGAAACCCATTGGTCGGGCAGGCTTATTTCCTAAGAGCCTTCGATTATTTCTATCTAGTAAACCTATTTGGTAATGTGCCGTTGATCACGGAGCCTCAAGATTTAGATAACCTATTAGTGTCTCAAGCTGCTCCGGCTGCTGTATGGGAGCAAATTGTTGCGGACCTGGAAATGGCTGAGTCTCTGCTACCAGCCTCATGGTCTGGTGAAGATTTGGGAAGGCCCACCTCGGGAGCTGCTACTGCACTGAAGGGAAAGTCGTACCTATATACCGAGCAGTGGTCTTTAGCTAGTTCTGCATTGATGGAAGTAGTATCCAGTGGACAATACAGCCTATTACCTGGAAGCCAATATGGTGATAACTTCTCCACTGTAAATGAGAATAACCAAGAGTCAGTTTTTGAATTGCAGTACTTGGGTCAGCAGACTTTTGTATGGGGTGTGGATATTGCTGGTACAGGAAATATGGGCAACTATCACATTGATTATGCTCCTCCAACTAAGTCTCCAGATAATAGCCACGTGGTGAATCCTTGGTTACGTGACTTATTCGAGTCGAATGGCGACGAGATTCGTAGAAATGAAACACTTGCTTACGATTACGCTGGATCGACAGGATACGGAGGTACCGATTATTTGACAGATTTTGCTGGTGATATTCAGGTGGCAAATGATGCAGGAGTAGAACCGATCTTCTCAAGAAAATATGCTGGATTGGATTTAGGTCCTAGAGCACAGGTTGATTTCTTAGGTACCAATGTTGGAAACAACTGGAGGATTATCCGATACTCTGATGTACTCTTGATGTTGGCAGAGGCCTTAAATGAGCAGGGTAATACTGCGGAGGCTGCTACTTATGTGGATGAAGTTCGTACTAGAGCAGGAATTGCTACTATTTCTGGCGTCATCACCACACAGGATGCAATGAGACAGGCTATTATCGATGAGAGAGCTATGGAACTGGCCGGTGAAGGTCATAGATTCTTTGATTTGGTCAGGTGGGATCTGGCTGATGATTACATGGGTGCTAATTCATTGCATGGAGACCATCCTAAATCTATCAGTGGAGGCATTTTTGAAACTGGAAAACACGAATTGGTGTGGATTCCTAATTCTGAATTAGATGCCAATCCCAATTTGACCCAAAACCCAGGTTATAATTAATTAGTAACTTCTTCAAACTCACAGAGTCGGGCCATTTATTTAGTCCGGCTCTTTTTTGAGTTATTCCTATATGACATGTCCTTACGGAATTTTTTCATACTACTCATTTCATCTCATATTCTGGCTTGTTCAAGGCAGGAAGATGAGCAACTCTTTTATTCTGTATCTGAAAGTCAATCCGGGATCTCTTTTAGTAATGACATTACTACCGACAATAAAGTCAATGTCATTGATTTCCAATACTGCTACAATGGCGGTGGAGTTGGGGTAGGAGATTTCAATCAAGACGGATTGCCGGATATCTATTTTGGAGGAAATCAAGTCTCCTCTGCTCTATACCTCAATAAAGGCAATCTCACCTTTCAAGATATTACCAAGGTCTCATCTACTTCCACGGACCGCTGGATAACTGGAGTATCTATCGTTGATATTAATGCTGACGGTTTTGATGATATATATCTGAATGTTGGTGGGCCCAATTGCTCGGGCCAATGCAATAATCTATTGTTTATTAATCAGGGAGTTACAGATGGCATTCCGCATTTTGAAGAGAAAGCGGCCTCATACGGCTTAGATGATGGTTACTACACCCAGCAAACTGTCTTTTTTGACATAGATGCAGATGGTGATTTGGACGCTTACCTGCTTCGCAATGGCAATCTGAAGTTTGATAAGAACTCTCCGATGCCAAAAAGGTACATGCCGGACCACCTCTCGGATGTTCTGCTCATAAACAACACGGATAAGACGACTGGCCTTGTATCCTTCGAGTCAGATGAAGAATGGTCTTCGAAGTTTACAAAAGGTTTTGGGCTTGGTTTAGCCATCGACGATTTTGATAATGATGGAAGACCGGATCTGTATGCTGCTAACGACTTTATATCCAACGACTTTCTCTTCCTGAATCAAAATTCGACACTCTCAGATCATTCAAGTAACTACCTAAGCCACCAAACCTACAACGCTATGGGTGTGGACATAGCAGACATCAATAATGACCTGAATCCTGATATTCTGGTTCTAGATATGTTGCCTTTTGAATACAAGCGACAGAAGAAAATGATGGGAGCGATGAACTATGACAAGTATCTCCTTTCATTAAAAAATGGCTACTCCCCTCAATACGTGAGAAATACCTTGCAATTGCATAACGGGCTCACTAAAGGTGAATTAAATCCATTTAGTGAGATTGCTTTTCTATCTGGATTGGCAAAAACTGACTGGAGTTGGGCGCCGTTGATCGCTGATTACGACCTGGATGGAGACAAGGATATTTTCATAACCAATGGATACGCCAAAGACATCACAGATCTTGATTTTGTCAATTATGCTAAACAGAATAATGTTTTTGGTTCTAAAGAGACGCAAGATGCCGCTTTGAAGAAGCTTATCTCTGAACTCCCTTCAGTACCCCTGCCGAACTTCACTTTTAAGAACAATGGTAGCCTTGAATTCGATGACTCATCCAAAGATTGGATAGGTACTGAAAAGTCCTTATCCAATGGAGCTGCTTTTGCGGACTTGGACTTGGATGGAGACTTGGACTTAATAGTTAATAACCTCGATCAAAAAGCATTTATATTAAAGAATACACTCGCTGATACAAAAGAGATTAATTATTTAAAAATACAGCTGGAGGGACTTGGAGGAAACAAGAAGGCCATTGGTGCAAAAGTCACTTTGTGGGAAGGGGAGCATCATCAAAGAGCCTACCACTCAGTAGTAAGGGGGTATTTGTCCTCAGTAGAAAGCGGTATATTCTTTGGATTAAAATCCTCAAAAATTGACTCGATTAGAATTGATTGGCCTCAGGGAGGAAGCACTTTTCTGAAGGATGTTACCTCGAA
>CAZZHO010000050.1:0-26702 GCA_964653795.1 uncultured Roseivirgaceae bacterium
TGGAAAAGATGGAGTTTACCTGGGATGAAATACATGAAGTAGCTGAGCAATTGGAACATATAAAATCAAAAAAACTGGTTGATCAACTGGACAAGTTATTGGGGTATCCGAAATATGATCCACATGGAGACCCAATACCAAATGCTAATGGTAAGGTTATAAAGACCAGTAAGACTACTTTAGATCAGGAACCACCTGGCAAGTGTTTAAAGGTAGTAGGGGTCAGGAACGACTCACCGGACTTTCTTCAGCACCTCACTCAAATAGGCCTTGTTATTGATAGCGAGATTATCATCAGATCATATCACAAATTTGATGGTTCTCTTGACATAGAAATTGAAGGGAAGCCAAGAATGATCAGTAAGAAGGTTGCTGAGAACGTCTATGTGTCCTGAACTTTTGGACAGGACTGAATCAACAATCAGTTTTTTTGTGTTTCCTATTAGTTGGTATAATGGTCCCATTTACTTGGAACAATACGGGTAATTTTCAACTAGCATGGTCAAAAGGAGTTGTGTACGTGGAATCGTAGATAATCGCCTATGAGTTTTAGAGGTGCTTGGTTATGGTCGGCATAAAATCGGTTTACTGCCTCTGAATGTTCTCTGGTTAAGCCCCATCCGGACACGCTTGTGTTCTTCCCGATTGGCCCGAAATCTTTTCCCAAATATTCAATAATCCCGAATCTTGGCATGTGCCGGTAGACCACCAGCCCGTCTAATTCACCCATATCCATATTGTTTTCAATTCTTCAGCTCTACTTAGAACTGTCATGGTACCAAAGGCCAAAAACTGGCCAATGATTCCTGGCCTATTCCCATGAATTTAGTCCTCACAATCGGGTTTAAAGACCCTTGTTTTTGAAGCAATAAAGTAAGAAAAGAAAAAGCAAATGGCAGCAGAAGGAAGTGATATCGACTGGAAGAATCTGGCTATCGCAGGTGGCATCTGTTTAGTTGTAGGTGCAGCCGTTGGGGCCTTCTTATTAGGCCCTAAAGTGGTTAAGTGGAAGGCCAAAAGAGAAGCTAAGAAAAAGCAAGTTCAGCAACAAGCATCCAGTAAATAATGCCCCCACGGATAAAGCCTGGGAAAAGCCATTCATCCGCTCTCGTTGGTCAGGACTGTACCGAAAATCGGACGTAGCACCACACTTCGCCTGACGAGAGCGGGCCAATAGGTAATTGAAGAATTAAATACGATGAGAGAATTTGATGACGAGTTGGCCGCTTACGAAGAAGAGGCGGAGGACCGTTACGATGATTACAACGATTATGACGAAGACTACGAGGAGGATGATTTCTTTCCAGATGAGGAGGAAGTGATGGTGGACGAGGAGTATGATGATGATGACTATGAGTATGAAGATTACATCCCATTTGAGGATGAGATGTATGATAGTTATAAGACCTCAACAGTCGGACGCATCGACCCCAATGACCGCACCATTACCGTTGTTGTAAAGAACGACTCTGACGCAGACAAAGAAGCTATCGTTTTTGGAGGGAATGAGTCACCTGCTGTGCCTGATGGCGTTAGCATCACGGTGGAGGAAAGCTCCCACAAGGAGGTGCAAGAAGAGAGCAAAAGCAATCCATTCAAGATATCAGGAATGAAAATGTCGGTATCTGATGAGTTGCAGTTCGACCATGTCCTGAGCATTACCCGTAAGACCGCAACTGGTTCAAAAACCGCAAGGGTTTACCAGCCCAGGAATGCGACCTCACCACAAAACTTTAGTGGGAAACAAATTGATGATTCCTCCTTTGAAATGGATGTGACCGGTCAGGATTCCTTGAGGTTTACCATTCGTTCCAAAGCCACGGCAGTCTTCACCTTCACCATAAAGGCAAGAGCTAATATGGGCAACATCCTGAAAGGATCTAATGTGGCCGAGCTTTCAAGAGCTCCCAGAACTACAGGATTGCCTCAGATTGACTTGATGCGTCAACGCAGACGTAGAAGACCTCCTACCGCACGTCCCGTGAGAAGGAGACCAGTGAGAGGTTACATACGCAGTGGGCGCAAAAAGAAAAGGCCAAGTCTCAATCGCCTGCGTTCCAAAGCAAGGTTTGCGGTGCGTAGAAGGCCAAGAGGCTAGAAACAAGACATTGGAGTAGTAGGAAGAGTGGCAGCCTGTGTGGATCACACGATACCGCCAGGCTGTCTTTTTTAAACCCTATCCCATGAAAGAACTGGCACAAAAAAAGTTCGCCCCTAACCGCATTGAGTATATAGTTTTCTCGCATCCAAAGGAGGTGAGACAGATGGTTGAGGACTTTGATTATGAAGCACCTCAAAACCTGGGTGATCTATGCGAGACAGTACGATTCCTTATTAGGAAGTACAAAAAAAAGGCCATTGTTGCCTTACTCAAAATTCATCCAGATCGTGAGGCACTGCTATCCATCGAGAAGCAAGAAGAAGATCAATTCTGTTCAGCCTGTTCTGAGCACAATTACAACTCAGAAGACAATTACTGCGGTTCCTGCGGACATTCGAATTATACCGGAAACAAAAGTGAATTTCTTGCTCAGCTTGAAGGAATGAGCAAATCCGAATTAGATACCTACTACCAAAATCTCTTAAAGAAATCAAAGCTTAATCCTGATGACCAGGACCTCTCTGAAGAGGTGCAAATGGTGTGGAACCATATCAGGTTGAACAAAGAGGATGATGCAAAGGAATCGGACGAACGTCCGGCTGTCGCCACCATTGCTATGGAGCAATCCATGTTTATAGGTGTTTTTGCGATGGTATTTGTGGTTGGGGTTATCGTAGGTACGAGCCTCAAAACTGGATAAGATAAATGCAAGACAAACGATATGCCGGTGCCATAAACGTCATTGCCCATTTGGTTTTAACCAAGCCCAATGTGGTAAGAAAGTTCTTGGCCAATAATGGTGTTCGCGTTTCCAGGGAGGCAGGTGAAAAGCAATTGGTCAATGAGATTATTGATCTGATAGAAACCAAGGACCCCAATGTATTGGAGGATCTCACCAGCCTTTTTGCTTCCCATATCACCTTCAAGGGAAAAGAGCTCCTGGCCTTGGGGGATAAGACCAGTACACCTGAAGAGGACGAGTTTCTTGGAGCGGCACTGGGAGCAGCGGCAGGCTTGGTAAAGGGAATTGGTAGCTGGATCGGAGCTAAAAAAAGGCGAAAGGCAGCCGAAGCAGCACACAAGCGGAACATTGCAGCCCAAATGGCCCAGTCCAAAGCAAATCAGGCAAAAGCTGAGGCTATGGCACGCATGGAGGCCATGCGGATCAAACAAGAGCAACAGGCTGCTGAACGAAGACGGCAAGCTGAAAAGGCGGAACGAGAGAGAAAGGAGAAAAAGGAAAAAGAGGAAGCAAAAGTAAGAAAGCAGAAGCAGACCGAGATGTATATGGCAATGGGAGGTGGATTAATTCTGGTCATTGGCTTGGTAGTATTTGTTTCCATGAAGAAGAAAGCGCCAGCGCCATACCCCCCACCAGCAGCATATCCAACTGCCCGATAATAAGTGATAAAGGGTTACTGGAGGCAGTAAAGAGTTTCCAGACCCTTCTTAGACAAGTGAAATGAGCATACTAGCAACGATAACTGAAGATGAATTCAGCCAGGACGGTGAGATTCCGGCTGGTTTTCTCTTCGCATCGGTGAAAAACGTAGGAGATCAAACTGCACATGTAAATGGTGCCGAATTGGAACCAGGAGAGGCAAAAACTTACCCGTTTGTAGGTAAGGGCTGCAAAGCAATACCCTATCAGGTCAATGGCTCCACTTTACGGATTATGTACCACATGTAGGTCTCATTGACCCAATAAAAAAACAAAATGATTGCAGGAGAAACTGAAGCAATTCTAAGTCGATACGGGGAAGATTACGATGATTTTTTCGGTCTATTCAAAAAGAAAAAACGAACCCCGGAAGAAGAGGCCGAACGTAAAGAGAAACGAACCAAATTCTGGTCGGATGTAACAACAACGATCAAGGATCTTGCAGCCCTGAGCATTACGCCAACACCCGGCACAACCGTTCAGGCTCAGATGCCTCAAACATCTCCGGTTGATTACCAATTTTCATTCGGTTCGGAAGACCCAGGTGTCAACCAGATTGAATCCCCCTCAAACAAGGAGGATGATAAAGATGACAAGGATAAAGGATGGCCAATACTACCAATCGCCATAGGGACACTCGTGGTTATTGGAGCCGCCTATTGGGGTTATACAGCCCTTAAAAAAGCCAATCAACTAAATACTTAGCCAGTGTTGATACCCATTCCCTCACAATACAAGCCGCTTACTGTTAGCCTCAAATTGGAGGCAAATGATGATGTGATCATGGGTATTTGGGTTTATCAGCCCAATAGGCCAAATACCCATTACTTCCGCAGAAAAGTCTCTATGGATAAGGGAGAGCTTCGAACCATTCAGGTTCCCCTTCCCGTGAGTCCAAATCGTCTGGTGCTTGAGATTTACGATAAGCGATCCAGTTCGGATGCCCGATTCAAACTTAAGGACATATCCATTGAACCCTTGAACCATAAGCGTACATGGGCTAGTCCTGAGCGTCATCGTTTTATGGAATTCGCCATAGATTTCGCTCAAAAGGCGGGATATCTCAAACCGGGTTTTTATCCTTCCAAGGATGACGAATTCCTTATTCAATATCTACCCGTTATCGAGGACGATTTTGGTAACGAACTGGTAACTCCGGCCCGCATCCATCGCAACATGCCAAGGGTGCAACTCTCGCAAAAGCTGATCTCCCAGATGAGCATCCCGGTAAGAATAGCGATTCTTTCTCATGAGGGATGTCATTTCTTCTTGAACACTCGCAGTGAAAAGGAAGCTGACCTATGTGGTATCAGGTATTATCTGGACTATGGATTTCCAAAAATTGAAGCTGTTTATGCCGCCACTAAGGTCTTTGCCATGCGTCCGGATGCGATTGGAAAGGCTCATGTGAATCGGACTAAAGACATCATGCAGTTTATTGATCAATATAAATCTGTGGCATGAAGAAGACGTGGCCTATCATATTAGCAGGTGCCGCAGGTGTAGGGTTAGGCTTATGGCTTCACCAATGCACGGAGGTCCCAGGAGAACAGAAAAAGGATTGTGACTGTGGATGTGGAGGATCTTCGAAGGTAACTCCACAATCTTCTGAACTTCCAGATGACCAAGGTTACAGCGGACGTAACGACCTGGCCCCGGAAAGTGTAAGGGCGATTACCAGAAATCTCTCAAAAGGCAGGAAAACACGAAGTCCAAAAACCATCGTTGCAAGAAGAGAGCCTAAGCCCTCAATACCTCTTAGGGTCGGACATTTTGAGCAGCAGCACGCACAGGCTTTAAATGAAAAATACAAAAAAGCCCAGGTCAGCTTATACAATCCTACCGATCAGGAATTAAGCGTTACGCTTTGGGCTGCCAATCAAGAGAACGAACAAGTCGAAACTGCTATTTCCCGGTCTTTGATACTTGAAGAGGCCAATCACATTCAAGCTATGGGCTGGAATCCGGCCAATCAGTTCCTCTATGTGATCAGTCAGTTGAGTAATAGTGTATCCGTAATAAGTTCCAATGGCGAGCTGGAAACAGAAATCTCTTTGGAACCGAATTCCTTCCCAGGCACTAATTCACCGGTTGACCTGGAAATACAAACCGATCCGGGGAAACCGAGTTATGGATTTGTTTATGTCATAGGGTCAGTGGCCAATACCGTGACGGTGATTAGCCCAGACCATCAGGTGACTACCACAATTGAAACCGGAGTTCGTCCAGTCAACATTGCCTTCAATTCTGATAAAACCTTGCTGTATGTTGCGAACCTTGGTGAGCACTCCATATGTGTTATAGATCCGGTGAGTCTGGAGTCCATTCAAAAGCTTCAAACTCCCGTTAGCAACCCCTTGGCCATTGAGCCATGTTCGAGCACCGGAGATTTGTTTGTGGTTTACCTGGAAAGCAATACCGTCAGTATTCTATCCTCGGATGGAGTGCTGATCGAAAACCTTGACTCAACTCTCGTTGACCCTAACGCCCTCACTTATCATCCTTCTACCGATCAAATGCTTTTGGTGGATGAAATGGGTAAGGCCGCAAAAATTGACTGCCAAAACCTGGAGCTGGAGGTACTTAGTTTTCAGGTGGCTTCTTTTCATTTTGATGAAGGGAATCAAAGGCTATATGCCCTTTCCCCTTCAGGAAGCTTGTCCCAATTGGATCAGAGCTTTACCCATTTGGAGAGCGAGGAAATCAATGGAGAGCTTATTGCCTTCGATGGATCTGGTGATCCGATCGGACTTAACCCAACAAGTAATACGATTTACTGGACAAGCAATCAAACACAAGGAATCGTCTTTGATGAGGATTACCTGGAAAGAAGACAGGACTTCAAATATAACCCTGCTCTAATAAAGCATGTCCGGTTTCACATCTCCGGGGAGCTCCCGTTCCAAACCCTGAATCTCGTAAATCAAACCGCTACAGGAAAATCCCATAGCACAACCTTGTCTATGTCGGATTATCAAAGCCCTCAAAATTTTCAAAAAGTATATGAAGTCACGGGGATGAACGGAAGTATGATCGATGGCAAAACCGGCTGGCAATTCAAAGTGGCCCCCGGTCAGAGAATAAGCACCTTGATCTACTACGAGCAATTCGAAATGTATCGACTGGTGCCGGAGCACAGTCGCAAATCAATACCCATAATGTAAATATCAGCATAATGAAAAATGAAACTATAGAAATAGCTCTCAGCCAATACGGGGTAACTGAAATAGTTGGCCAGGGGCACAATCCAGTTATTCTGAACTATTTCAAAGAAATCGGTCACCAATGGGTGACAACTGATGAAACAGCTTGGTGCTCAGCCTTTGCCAATTGGGTTGCACTGAAGGCATGTCTGGAGAGAAGTGATGCCTTACATGCCCGCTCCTGGCTTAAAATTGGGGAAAGCACGAAAGATCCTCAAATAGGTGATGTGGTGGTTTACTGGAGAGAGTCTCCTAATAGTTGGAAAGGCCATGTTGGCTTCTTCATTGGATACTCGGAGGACAAAAAGCATATCCATACGCTTGGTGGGAATCAATCCAACATGGTTTGCATCAAACCTTATGCTGCCCATCGTTTGCTTGATTTCAGAACCCTTTCAAAAGTCGCTTAGACCTAAAACAATTGATATGAAATCACTCATGACATTCGCTTTAGGTTTTTTCATTGCCCGTCAGGTGTATATAAACTTTGATAAGCAGGAGGCCCGGAACAAGGAGGCCAGACTCAAAAGAAAAGTTGAGGATCTATTAGAGGACATCGGGCTGAGTAAAAAAGAGGCTCAAGAGCACAGCACAGAAATCTTAAAAACTCAATGATCAGGTGCCACAGGTAAGTGTAGATAATAAGTCATTTTATATACCGGACGCTGGTAGTCCTTGTGAATTGTGGCGCGCCTATTTCAACAAATTAAAGAAAGAGGTTGGGCGTAACAATGCGAGGGTGATCTGGCTTATCACCTGGGATCAAAATGGTTCAACATCCTGTACCACCAATGCTGACTTTAATCGCTGGTTGAAGCAAAATGATATTGATGTCTCCAACGCGGCAACCAGAGCTGTTGCTGATGTATCCGCTATTGGTGGAAACATTCTTGGACTCGGTAAGAATCTGTCAAAGATCCTCTCGATAGGAATTCCTGTGATTTTAGGAGGTGTCGTTGTAGTAATCCTGGTCCTCCTATTTAAGTCATCAAAGAAAATGGAGTTGCAGGACCTAGCCGCCCTCACTCCGGCAGGTCGTGCAGCTCAAATAGGTGGTGGAATGAAACTGATTGGAAGATGAACAGAAGAGTTTTGATCGCCATAGGAGGTTTTGCAGCATTAGGAGCCGGATACTCAATTTATGCCAATGTTAGGCAAGGCCGAAAGGACAAACTGGCTTCTGCGCTGATAAGTGAAATAAAGAAAGCTATACTTCCCTCCAGCTCTGGTTTGGTAGCGGAAAATGCTTTTGATATTAATTATTCAGATGAAGTTTTAAAAAGAATACCGGGGCAGGTTTTCGTGTTGTCCTCATCCGTAGCCAGTAAAATGGCCAGTGAGATCCATGACGCTTTTGGAGCTTGGTGGCAAGGTGGAGATGATGAGGACAAACTCTATGGTATTTTCAGAAGGCTAAAGGATAAAGTACAAGTTTCCCAGGTAGCAAGAGCCTATTACTCTCACCATAAGATCAATCTCATTGACAAGTTGTACGACAAGCTAACTAATAAAGAGGTGGGTAAGATTCTAAGCATTGTGAAGGGATTACCGGCCTATCGAAAAGCAGTATAAGTATGAAGTGGAATAAAACAGGAATATACATAACAGGCAGCCTGATCTTAGGAGGCATTGTCGCGCTTGGTATTCATCTTTTTAAAGGAAAGAAAAAGAAGTCTGACAAATTCGGGAACCAGTGGGTAGAAGAAGACACTGGTCTTCAAGGTGGGATCGAGAGTAATCGGGACAACCTCGGGGCAGGACTAATAGAGCCAAATTGGGACAATCCCTTTGACTCCAGGTTTACTGGCGAAGTGATCTCTTGGGTATCGCCCAAAAAAGTGATAAAACTCAAAGATGACTATGCCGACAAAATAGCTCAGGAAATCCGAAAGGCTAAAGGCCGCTTTTGGATATCCAATGACGATGAGCAGGCCATAAGAAACATCTTTTCCAAGAAGCTCAAGGACAAGGTTCAAGTGGCCAATGTCGCTCAGGCATTCTTCAAAAGATACAACCAGGATCTCCTGTCATTTCTGAAGAGTTTTCTCAACAGCTCCGAAATGAAAGAGCATGTGTACAGGCCATTAACCAATCTTAAAAATTACAGAACAGCATGAGCACAGAAAATACAGCAGACAAAATCACTATTAAGCCCTGGATTTGGGTAAGCGGATCAATATTACTGCTGGCCTCTGTTGGCGTCTTCTTTTGGCATCGCAATAAGAAAAAGAAAGAAGAACAGGAAGAAAGCGGATCAATTGAAGCCTATGCTATGACTCAGCCCTCAAAACCTTCAAGCGGTCGACAAAATACACCTTCCAAAAGTGGCCCATTCAGATGTGAGAGTCGGGACTACCCGCTTGAGTACGGCACATGCCATCATGAGGTAGTGGTTCTCCAGCGTTACCTCAAATCTATGAACTCTGATTTAGGAACCTCTGGGGTTCGTAAGGATGGGATCGATGGAAAGTTTGGAAGAATGACTGAAAGAGCTGCCAAAGCGAAGACTGGAAAGTCTTCTTTCAGCAAGAAAGACATAGAGGGAATGAAGCGCTCACTCAACATTATTAAAGCCTGATATTATGAATACAAGAACAATACTGTTAGGATCCACCATATTAGCCAGCCTGGTAGGTTTAGGTTTTCTGGCTCATCACCTGATGCAAGATGATGAGAAGGACTCAGAGGAACAGAAGGAGTCAACGGAGTCCAAAACACCCAAACCGCAAGTACAGGTTAAGCCAAAACCTAAACCGCCTGTCCCAAAGAAAATACGTGAGATACCGGAGCCAGCTCCAGTGCGACATAGACCAATAGCGCGACCTCCAGAACCTATTATTCCAAGAACGCTGGTGAAGCCGGTTGGTCTTTCTTTAAAATCTCCGGTACCTGTCAATCAAAAAAGTCGACAAATAGAAAAATCGGTCAGACCCGTTCAGAAAGAGATCTCTGTCGAGACTCCAGTATTAGATGATTCATTCCCCTTGAAAAAAGGAAGTAAAGGTCCCAAGGTGGAAAGACTCAATGTCTGGCTCACAAGAAATCATTCCTGGACGGGTAAGATTACCGATCAATTTGATGATCAAACAGAGTACAAGCTCAGGCGATTAACGCGAAATACGGAAGTAGATGAGAAAACTTTCAATCGCATGAAAATGGGGAGACCGGTGTTCGAACAGAAAATAGTGCGCTGATGTCCTCTAAGAAAAGTGGTATTGGCAAATTCCTGAATGACCTTGTTGATGATGATGGCTTAAAGACAGGTGTTACGGTTCATGTTAGTGACCAAACTTTTAAAAAGTTGACCACGCACCTTGTCGCCACAGTCATTCTGGGTAGTGTGGCATTTTTTGTCATAAGGGGAATTGCCAACCATATTCAATCGAAGGCTCAACTTAAAATATCCAAGGGATGAAAATATCAATCAAAACTTTATGTGGGCTCATACTAGCTCTGATTGTATTGGTGACGTTGGTATGGGCATATAGACCCACTAATGAATCCCATTTACCGGATGAGACACTTATCAAAACCTTGCAATCACAGAATGACTCTATTAACCAACTCAACAAGGAGCTGACAGCAACTAATTATCAGCTTCAAAACCAATCTGATTCCATTCTTCTACTACTCCAAGAAGACCATAAGGTCATCGACCAATTAAATCAAAAGAAGAATGAAACGATTCGTGTTATTGATCATTATGATCATGATGAACTCTACGAGTTTTTCGCAAACTACAGACTTAAAACCGAAAGTTCACCAGACAAAAACTGATACGCTTTTTTGCTTTTCCCTGAAACAATCCAGGGAAATTGCCAAAGTACTGGAGGGATATCGCTATCAGGATTCCTTACTTCTTAAATGGCGGCTTCTCGACAATCGGAACAAGCAACTACTGACTATTAAGGATTCATCAATTGCCGTACTAGAACAACGCATACAGCATCATAAACTCATTGAATCCAATCAGGAACAATCCATTCAACTACTCCAAACAACTATCCAGGCTCAACAACGCGAATTGAGAAAGAACAAGCATCAAAAGACCTGGATGGCCGTGGGCCTTGGTCTGCTGACCATCGCCCTATTCATCAATTAAATACCAGAGTAAAATGAGTGGTTATCAATCGGACATAAACGTCCAACAGACCATTGTTAACAGCGAAAATGGCGGTTTTGCTGTTACGGAAGGTACCGCCAACAATTATACAGTAACACTTGAGAACCCATTACCAAGCTATGAGCCTGGTCAGACCATTCAAGCCCTGTTTCATGTTGTCAATACTGGAGCCTCGACATTAGATATTGATGGAAACGGGCCTTTGGCAATCAAGAAGGTGGTAAATGGAGTGGCCGCAGATGTAGAAGCCGGAGACCTCAATACTGTCGATATTTTCGAAATCGTCAACAATGGGATCTTCCTTCAGGTGGACGTCCCCAGTGATCCAGCTACCATTGAGCAGGTACGTCAAGGTGTAAACAACCGGAGGTATGTAACCCCATATCTTTTGCTAACCCTTCTCAATACCCTTGAGGCAGCCGAAGATGCGAGGGGTCTTGTAGAGCTTGCCAGCCAAGTAGAAGTAGATGCCGGGACGGATGACAAAAAGGTGATCAGTCCGCTCAGGTTGGCTAACCTATTAAATTCGCTGGTGGCCAGCGAATCATTTAAGGGAATGGCCGAGATAGCTACCCAAGCTGAAGCTGACGCAGGAACCAATGATAGCAAGATCATTACGGCTCTTAAACTGGCCAATGTTCTCAACTCCCTTGTTGCATCGGAACAATACAGGGGATTGATTCAGCTCGCGACCGACAACGAGGTCAATTTCGGAGCCGATGATACCAAGGCAGTAACCCCTTTGAAACTTGCTACGCTATTGAACACTTTAACCGCAAGTGAATCAGGAGGTGGTATGCTATCTCTAGCAACCCAATCCGAAGTGGATGCGGGAAGTGATAATTCCAAGGCAGTGACTCCACTAAGACTTAAGAATCTTTTAGATAGTCTTATCGCCACCGAAAGCGGACGAGGACTCGCAGAAATTGCCACGCAAACGGAGGTAAACATTGGATCTGATAATACCAGATACATTACTCCCCTGAAACTGAGCACCTATCTCAATGGGCTGGTTCCGAGCGAATTTGAAAAAGGATTGGTAGAGGTGGCCGGACAAGCTGCTGTGAATGCGGGGAATAGTACCAATACAATGGTTACACCCTTTACCCTCAAAGGATTTATAAACACAAAAATAGCTTCCCAATCCGAAGTAGATGCCGGCACTGCTGATGACATTTTCATTACACCTTTAAAACTGAAGAGTTACTCTGATGGTGGTGAGCCCGGTTTGGGGAACCCGACTGAAAATGGCCATGTACTAAGCTCTAGTACCTCTGGGACTCGTTCATGGGTGGAGGCTCCACATTTTCTATATAACGATATAGGAACAGTTAACGAAGGCTCTAATCCCGGCACAGGAGAGGTAGACATTTTACCCTCCTATTCGCTTCCGGCAGGTACGTTAAAGGGCAATCAAGGTCTTAGAATCCTGATCAATGGAAACATTGCCAAATCCTATGTATCAACAGTCTCAACATTCAAAACGATCAGGGTATATATCGGAAATTTTGTGGTCCTGTTCAATCAGAATGACAGTAGCCCTTTCGGACCCTTTCAAATTGAGATTGTGGTTTATCGTTTCTCGGGTCAGATCATAAAGGGATGGGGACGGTTGAACGTCAACGACAATCCACCGGATGTCCAAACAATTCAAACCAAGTTTGTCTCCTCAATGGACACCAATAGCACCATTATCAAGATGACTGCTCAAAACCCACTGGGCGGGTCCGGATACAATGGCTCTTTGATCACCCGGTTCACTTTCTCTGTTGAAAAGCTTCTCACTCCAATTACCAGAGTTGGTTCAACAGTTAGTGACGGAGATACTTCTGGAGGCGGAACACTTCCCGATCCCGGAGGTGGTGGTGATCCTGGAGGTGGTGATCCCGGTGGTGGAGATCCTGGTGGCGGAGATCCTGGAGGAGGTGGCGACCCTGGTGATCCGGGTGATCAGATTCTCGTTTAAGCATATCAATTCCTACTACATAGATATCCGCATGTGCGGGTAGGTCTGCAGACCCAAGGAGCGCCCCTTGTATGAACGAAAGGTTGCAGGCGCTTGCAGCCCATGTTTTACAAATTTTCAATGAAACAATGATTTTCTTTTTAAACGAATTACCAGCCAACCTTGAACCGAATGGTCTTTATTTCATCTCCAATGGAGACGGAACAGCGGATCTCTATGTAGGGGATGCTACGGGCAGATCAACGGTGGTAGCGGCTGGAATTGCTACCAGCAACCATTTGCAAGGCGTGAAAAATCAGGCAAATGGTGTAGCGGGACTTGATGCCAACACACGGCTCAGTGAGTCGGTTATGCCGTCTTCGTTCCAAACAGCTACGCAGATTAATGCAACTGTGCAAAGTCAGGTGAATTCACTCGTAAGTGCCGCACCTGGTGCATTGGACACTTTGGATGAATTGGCCAATGCTTTAGGGGATGACCCCAACTTTGCAACGACCATGACCAATCAATTGGCCGGGAAGCAAGCGACCTTGTCGAATGCTACCGAGGTGGCCAAGATTGGTAATGGCACATTCGATGGAAAGCCCTTAGTGGTAGTCAGTTCTGCCGAATGGTAATCAACGGTTTTACAGAGGGCTTCGGCCCTCTTAACTCTACAACGGATAATTATGGAGATTAAAAAACTACTCGCACAAAACATTGGAGAGCATCATCCGGAGGAAGCCTTGATCTTCTCCTCAAATGGTGACATCCTAATGACCCGGAAGGATCAGGAAACCGAAGGCTACCCTTTAATGCGCTTGTACTCATCAGAGCAGGTTCAGGCTTTGATCAAGGCAGAAGTAGCAGCAGAAATTCAAAAGATTACGATAAGTCCAAAATGTGATCATCACTATAACTCTGGAGGTTACCAATCCTCCTGTTAAGCAATAGGTAGAAATGGATTACGAGAAGATATTTTTAACCCTTTTCAGCGTAGCTGGTTTCTGGAAATTCATTGAGCTGATTATAAAGCTGGGCTTTGAGAAAAAACTCAAGAAAGCCGAAGCAGGGAGTTTGGCAGCACAAGCTAATAATCTCATTGTTTCCAATTGGGTTCAATGGTCCCAAACACTTGAAAAGAAGGTTACGGAGCTGGAATCCTTAGCCTCTTCTATGGAGGAAACCATCGGAAAGCAGCGCTTAAGAATACTTGAAATGGAAAAGCACATTTCTAAACTGGAGAAAAGAAACAAGGAACTAGAGGGTAAGTTAGCCGAATTGAACAGTAAATGAGCGGGGAAGGGAAGAGTCTTTTGGTCAAAGTTCTAATTGGTGTATCGTTAGCCGTAAACATCACCTATACGGTTCTAAGGATCGTGGAGATGGAAAAGGCCAAGAAGGCTAAGAAAGCCAAGAAAAAGGGCTGCAATTGTGAGGACAGGGGGTAATTAATGAAGGTTGAAAAAGAATATGTCTACATTGCTGCAGCCGGACTTTCGATGATGGCCATCATGGCCACCTTCCTTATTTTGAGAAAGCGTAAAAAAAGTCCTGAAATCGACTTGAGTGTTTTCGATAGTCCGGATGCCCCCGGTTCAGGGAGGTGCATTGATAGGAAGCTGGTAAGAATGCTTCAACAACTTGAGAGAACGACTCGTTATCCGGTTTTCAAAAGAATCAATTCAGGTGTTCGTACTTCTTCGCATAATAGTAAGGTGGGTGGAGTTTACAATTCGTCTCACAAGATACCCGTATGCAATGCTGTGGACATTAGTACGCCTTCAAGGGCAATACAGAGAAAACTAGTTGAGGCCGCTCGTAAGATCGGATTCAAGCGAATTGGAATTGGGAGTACATTCATTCACCTGGACATTGACGGTACTAAATCACAGTATGTAGCCTGGGGGTATCCTTCAGGAACCAGGCCACCTTTTAATCCTTTTGCTTAATGCCTTAATATTTGTTTGTTGAAAAACCTGCAACTATAAAACCAACATTAAAAACACCAAAAAGAGATTCCAAAGTTGCTGCAATCCTGGTTACTCCAGTTGGACTATAATCCCCATACCCCAGAGTTGTAAAAGTAGTTGAACTAAAGTAAATACAATCCCATATCGAGAGTGATGTATCCTTGCCATTGTTTAGCAATATATCAGGTCGATTCAGCCAATAGAATAAGGCGAATAAGAGAATCATCCCTATGGAAACCCCGATAATATTTTGAGGTTTTCTTCCATACCCCCAATACCACCTGCTTATTGATTTTGCCAGGTATTTTCTGCCCTTACTTCCCTTTCTAATATACTCATGTTCTTTAATAAAGTATCTAATCGCATTGCGATCATCCCCTTGATCCGCATACAATTTTTTTAAGGATTGGTAGGCGGGGAAGTTTCGATCTTTTACAGATTTGTCCTTTTGAATTTCAACTTCGGAAATGTTACATCCTTTTATTATCGGGTCAAATAACCCACCCCAAATGGTAACTGTTCTTAGTTGGGAATTCTGAAAATCACCTGTCAGCTCACAGTCATAGAATCTCCATTGTTGAATCTTCGAATCTATGACTTTAAAGTTTTTTATTGAGCAATGTTCAAAAGTCAAAAGAGACATGTCTAAATCCCTCGCGACCATGTTATCACAAGCGCAATAGGAACAACTTAAATTACCTTCCTCACCGAAGTAAATTTCTCTGTTAAGCCTTAAACCACAGAGATTCACAAATTCTAATCGCTTTCCTCTTAATAGAATATTGAAAGCGTTCTTTGGAGCATCGATCCCGCCCATTTTGAGTAATTCAAAGTTTTCAGATCCTGAATGCACATCGGCATGAATGAAAACACGCTCCGTATCTGAACCTGGTGCGGTTCGAGAATTTATACCAAGAATTGTCGCTGATTTTTGTCTACGCTTTAACCAATCTAAATAAGAGTAGAATTCTAAAATTGGTTTATAGGAAGATTGGGTACCCATTGATTTTTTAACTCCAGAAAGAGGTGCATAAGCAACCAAGTTCCTCTTTTTCCCCTCAAACGTCTGTTCCACCAAATAGAGTTTTTTCTTTTTAGATAGTTTTTTATGCTCCAGAAAAGGGGTTAACTCTCCACAGCTTAGAATTAAATCGTCAGACAGGTTAGAGTCAGACTTCCACTCTTTGAAGAGTAGTAGGTTGTCATCAAAATGCTTTAATAATTTTGGGAAATCATGTTTTTTACGCCATTCAATAAAGTACTCTTCTTCCAACAGCCATAAATCCATAATATCAGGCTGTGGATTGTCCTTAACCTTTTCATAAAGCCTCTTTGCTTCTTTCTCCTTATCTGCAAGAAATCTTTCGCGGTGACTATTCATTTATTTTCTCCTATTGATGGCGGTTCAAGATACAAAGCGCAATAGGATTGAACATAGTAAGTCAATATTAAACCAGATCTTAAAACAAAATCTTCATCTCGGCCAAGGTAAGGGTTGATGTAATGGAGGAACGGGGTACCCTGACCTCTCATGTGGGAATTTCTAAATCGCTGACTCTACTCATTCAATCAAATGCATGCAAGAATAGAGAAAGCTTGTTGAGGTTGCTCGCAAGATTGGGTTTAAGTGAATTGGAATTGGGAGTACATTCGTTCACATGGACATTGACGGTACTAAATCACAGTATGGAGCCCAGAGGTATCCTTCAGGAACCAGGCCACCTTTTAAACCTTTGGTTTAGTGATGATGGTCAAAAACCTAATCGGATTCCTTCAACATAACTCTAATCTCGTTGATGGTCAAGCCATCCTTTTTAGAGTACTTTTTGTAATGTTGATTAGCCCATTTTTGAAAGGCTATTAGATGTTCGCCAAAACCTCTATTGACAACTTGAGTATCAATATTTCGTTCGCTTTCAGTTTCATCCCTTCTAAAACCGGAAATGGTGGTAAATGGAAATGTTAGAAGATTCTTTTGCTCATCTTCAACCAAATGCACCATTTCATGCGCCAGACAACCCGCCAGCGCTTCGATAGGCATTTTCCTTGCAGATTTTGCTACATATATGATCTGCTTTTTTCTTAGCGGATTGTAAAGGGTGGCCATGTGATACTCTTTTGTTTTAAGGATGATAAACCGTATCATTTCGACCCTTAAATCGGGGAATCCAGGTTCACATGTTTTTAGAGCTTTTGCCAGTCTCGCTCTGATATCATGGCTTTTGGAATCATCAAGAGATACCCTAATTTCCTTCCATTCCAGCCTCCACAATCTGAAATAGAATGCGACATACAAAGTTAGGGCTATGGAAGAAATGGTTATCAGCAATTCCATCAAATAGTAAGATATAAATATTCAACTTTCGCTTTTAGAAGGAGTTGAGAGCTATCTTTAAGGTCTCATTCAGGTTGTTGCAAAGCAATTTTCCTTATTCAGCCCCGCAAAAATAGTTATTGAAAATCCAATTAATCAACGTTAGTTAGCCAGGTGATCCAACCAAGATTCAATATTGCCGATTTCGTACAGAAGGAAGAAACTTATCCAAGCCCACGTCTGGAGGTGAGACTTGACGATGATCTCATGTGTTGCATTTATTTTGATCAGGAATACAAGGATGCCGATAAGCTGTTTCGATACTTAACGCAAATACATCTACACAAACAACTGAATAGTCCGAAAGTTGAGGAGGATAAGGAGCAGTATCGCTGGAAATTAATGAACGTTGATGGTAAGGAACTTGGTAAATGGCAGGAAATCTACACAGAGGCTGCCTACACCTTAATAAGACATGAGAATCGAAAACGCTACAAGGGCCTGTTGATCATTGGTGGCAAGGAAATTCGATTCCCAAATTGACCACCTCATTATATTGTTCCCAAATACTCCTCAAGATCCTGATCAATCGCCAAATTTAGCCTCTGCTTTAAACGGTGCTTGGCTCTGCCTACGCTTTCAGGACTTATGTTAAGAGCTGTTGCTATTTCCTTATTTGAAAGTTTTATTCTAATCATTGCCGCGAGCCTATCATCGTTTCTACCTAGTTGGTTCTGAAGTTGTTTGAGTCTTTCAAAGAATCTAGGATAAACTGCTTCAAACTGGAGCTTGAATTTGACCCAATCCTTCTGACTCAAACTATGGTTGAGTTTATCAATGAACTCAACAACCTGTCGCTCGCTCCAGGTGTCTTGATTCTTATATTGGCTTAGTTCAGCCCTCGTGAGATCGAGGATCTCATCCTTTAAACTCAGTTGATGTGAATAGTCAAGCAATTGTATCTTCTTCGCATCCAATTGTGTATTGGCCAGTTCCGTTTCCTTTTCTGCCAGAAGTCGATTTTTCTCACCAAGCAGGAGTTTGATGTTCATCCTTTTACGGTGGATGTAAAAAATCACAAGACTCAATAGAAACAGCACCAGGAGCCCAATTATAACCGAGTTTCTCTGCCTTATCTTGAGGCTCTTAATCTCGTTTTGTTGTACCTGAAATTTGTTCTCGTTGGTTAACTCCTCGAACTCAAATTGTGCCTGAATCTCTGCAATTCTCTGGCTGTTGGCTTCGATTACCAAACTGTCTTTAACTGAGACAAAATCCTGATAGTTTTGGAGAGCTAAATCGAACTCATTACGATCAAGGTGATATTGGTATAGGAATGAGTAGATATCTCTTGTTAAGATTTTATGGTGAATTTGGTGGGCTATGGCAAGAGCGGAGTTTGCCATTTCCAATACACTGTTATTTTGTTTCATGGAGTGATATACCTTGGCTTTGTTTAATCGGAGTCTACCAAGTCCAAAGAGGTCTCCAATTTCTTCCCTGATTAGCTCGGATTGCTCATAGTGATTAAGTGCTTTTTGATATTGTTCAAGTTCCCAAAAGGCAAAGCCTAGATTTTGCAAGCATAGTGCGATATGCATTTTGTCCTTCAGCTTGCTGAAAATGGTAAGGGCCTTCTGATTAAATTCTATGGACAAGCCAAGATTATGCTTTTTGTATTCCAGAACGGCTAGGTTGATATAGCCCTGGCCCAATAGAAAATTGTCATTAAGCTGCCTGTAGATGTCCAACGACCTATGCAGATAACGCCCCGCGTCCTCCAAATTCTCCATCAACTCGTAACATCGGGCGATATTGAAGAGGAAACTGGCTTCCAGTCTGCGGTGACCCGCTTCACGGCTTATTGGCAACCCTTTCAGCGAAATTTCAATGGCCAGACCAAAGTGATTTTGACGGAAGTGATGTGTGGAGCTGATCAGATATGCTCGGGCCTGACGCGTTTTATCAGGCTTTAGCTCCTGCATCATGTCAAACGCCTCCTTGATAATTTGATCTGTCTGCCCAAATTGCCTTTGACTACTTAAAACAGTGGCTTGTAAAAGTTTGGCATCGTACTCTCCCAAGGGATATCCAATTCGTCTGGATAAGGACAGGGACTGATCCAGAGTTTCAAGTGCTTCACTGGGCGATATGGTATGTAATCTGGCAGCAAGGACATGCAGGGCATCTACTTTGGTTACACCTTCAGAATCTCTGATAATGGATCGAAGGCTGTCGAGTTCACTATTTTGGGCTGAAAGCGAAATGATCAGGCATAGCAATCCCGTTAAGAGAAATATCTTTCTTGGCTGAGGTGTCATTCCGATACAAAAAACACAGCAAAATATGAGAATTGAAAACTTATATACGATTAGGTTCTTAGGTGTGCACAAGTTGTCTTTAACGAGTTCAGATTTATCCGCTTAGAAAGTCTTGCATTTCGGAGAGATGGATGCAGCAGAAAGAAAGCCTTGAAAAATGATAAAAATGTATACTAAGGTTTAGTGTACATCGACTAAAAATTAGCCCGTCCTTACTCTAAAATGCATCCGGTTCTATTGCCCGGATATTTTGTATTTTAGACATTAGAGTATCGGGTTACACTACTGCTACGTTCTTTACAGGCAGATTATTAATAGGAAAAGGAGGCTTTTGTTGCATCCCTCGCAACTACCTGAAAGTAAAGACTCCTTCGAGGCATTTTTCGCAACATTTTTATTCGAGTTTACATTTAAGGCACTTCTCATTGCGAAAATCACAACTCGTTTTTTTCTGTTGCAAAAAGCCGTTTTCACCAGGATGAGGTACACAGTACATTAGGCTTACTTTTTAACCTAACAACCATGAAACTAACATTATTTAGACTAACAATACTCTTTTGCCTTGCTACCGTTTTTGTTGCATGCGAAAAGGAACCAGCCATTAAAACCACCGTATATGGCCGGGTGGTGACCTACGGCACAAGCGATTACCCTTCTGATACTTTGCTCCCTGTTGAGCTTGTCGAAACCACTGGAGGCAGCGGCCTTGGGGTAGGTGAAATAGTCCGGCAAACCAAATACACTGATGACTTAGGTAACTTCAGCTTCAGTTTTACGGCTGGAAATCGCCAGGACTTATTTTGGGTTAGAGTACCCCATACCCATACTCCACCAATGCACTATGACATGAGTACACATGGCGGATTTAATGTACCTGTTGGTAAAGTCTCAAACGTAAATATCGTGCTAAAACCAGTGGCATGGATAGAACTCCATGTGCGAAATGTAAACCCAAAGCCAGGTGACATTTTGTTTGTGAATTGGGGAGGCTTTCCACCTGAATTTCACGGAATGGCGGATGATACCGTCATACTTTCAGGTGGAGGAAACAGCAACATCCCAATATCCTTGACTCTATATAGGGATGGGAACTGGAACAACTTTAAAGACACGGTTTTCCTTCCTGCATTTGACACAACATATCATTTGCTCGAATACTAACAAAACACACCCCTTCTGTTACCGCAGAAGGGGTGCTGGCATTCAGTCAATACATTAACTAAACACCTTAAAAAATGAACTACAAAGTTACATTTTGGGGCCTATTTATGCTCCTGTCGGTTTTACTAAAAGCACAAATAACGTTCACAGACAGCCTCAAAGCTCGATACGACAGTTTACAACCTCATGTAGCAACAGGACTATTGGCGGATCGAAGCCCCCTGTCTCCCTTTATTGTTTCGGCCAATTCTAACCCACTACGATTAAATGGAATCAATGATACCACATTGGATGAGGTTATGTGGAGAAGCCTCCACAGATACCTCTATCACATGGCTTATCACTCAAATGATTTGAACTTTAGCCCCGAAACTTATGACAGCCTTTTTGACGTAGAACTCTATGGGCAAAGCCGAGTTGGAATGAATATCACTCAATTGCTCAATTTGCAGCCGCGTTCGGACATTGTTCTAGGCTTAATTGACCGGGAGTTTAATATGATAACGCCAGAAGCTTGGGACAGTGCTTATATCAAAACCGATACACTGACTTTCAGCTACCGCCTTAACACAGGTCCTTTCCAGTTAAATGACACTATCAGTTATTACAATCATCCCGATAGTGTTATTGTTGTAGATTCCATTTATCACCGGGACACTACCAATATGGTAGCCCGTACTTTTTCGACTCATCGAAGCATAGCCTTGGGTGCTTTGCACTATCAGGCTTATGCAACAGGAAATAGCCCATCTGTCAGCATATCCATTCCCACCATATTCCGAATGCAGTTGCAGGGTTCGGTTTATGAAGTGGATTTTGACGATGGTCAGGGTTTTCGTCCCTGGCCGACTTCTACAAGTGTAACCATCAGTTATCCGGTTTACGGTCAGAAGACCATTACTATAAGGACCCCTAATACTGGTCCGGGAAGTGATTCTATCCCTTATCTCAAATCAAAGACTTTCATTACGGTTTCAGAACTAAAACATGGTTACCCCGATGCCCGCATTGAGTTGCCAAATCAATTTGTCAACTCCTGCCTCCTGGATTACAATGATTACGGGATCGGTAAGGGCGTTGGTTTTGTAAAGTACCGCTACAATGCCGGACCCAACCCCAAGCTTCATAAGCCTGTGATCATTGTAGAAGGTCTTGAAACAGCAAAGACGATCAGTAAAACACGTGACAAGGGAGACGAACATGGTTTTGGTGCCCTAAATTGGCTCGCCTTTTCCAGTGGTGATTTCGGGGAGATTGCCCCTCAACTTAGCAAATTCCCGGATATTATGGATTCGCTTCGTGCTACCGGGCATGATATCATATTACTTGATTTGCTGACTAACCGGGCAACCATCCAGCAGAATGGTAACGCTTTTATTAACCTGGTTCAATATGCCAATAACCAACTACAGACCTATCAAAGTAAGGAGGAAATAATTGTCATTGGGGCCAGCATGGGAGGCCTTGTATCGCGTTGGGGGGTACGGAAAATGGAAATGGAGGGCTGTTGCCACAACATTCGTCTGTTTGGTACTTTCTCAACACCTCACCAGGGTGCCAATATTCCACTTGGCCTGCAAGAGTTTTTATATTCATTGGGTCATGGGCAAAACCTGTTAGGAAAGGGAGATGGAGCAAAAAAGTTATATGATGAAGCATTAAACAGTCCTGTAGCCAGACAAATGTTAGTGTATCATAAGGACCCCACCGCAGCAGCAGACAGGGCAGCTTTTGTAAGGCACATGGACAGTATGGGATTCCCTCAAAACTGCCGCCTTCTCGCATTGACCAATGGAAGTGGTACAGCCTCTGGCCAGCAACAGCACAATGAAATTATGAGCGGCAGGTTTTTAAGTGGCGGAGATGCGCTGGTGACTGTTAAAGAAAAAATATGGGCTCCGCTGGCTTTCCCTGATTTGGTCACGCCTGTTTTGGGTGTGATTGATATTGCAAACGGTACAACATCCAGTACCCGGCCCTGGACCTTGCTCTATGCAGAAGCCTATGCCATAAAGCACAGCAACACCCCATCGAGCCAACTAATACTAGAAAGAGGAGATGATGCCAAAGGCAATGTAAACAGGCTCACTTGGCAATATGGTGTATATGCAACGGGGCTGGCAGCTTCGTTTTTGTCTCTTCTCATTCACGTTTTGGCGTATGCGATCGCAACACTAGGTTTTTGTGTCGCCTGTCCTGCTGTAACAGCATCCAGCATCAATTCCCAAATAGCCATTGCCACAATTTTCACGACAATATTGAGTTTGAAGTCGATCCATAACGAACATTTAAACTATCAGGACCCTACCCACTATGAGTATGTGAACAAATATCCGACCCTTGCATACGATCAGGCACCCGGAGACTACAACAATACCCAATATCGCATCCACAAAACAAGTGATGGAGTTGTCGATTACCATGACTTTGGGCATCACAATTTTATTTCCACAGTGAGTGCTTTGGCTATTGACACGAATGACCTATTCCTAAATGTAAAGGACAATAGACCGTTCTTGGTTCAATCAAAAAAGACTCCTTTTGAGTTCATTTTTTATAATGAAAGGGGGGCAGAAGATGCAAGCGTCAATGAGCGTCACGTAGAAATAACCAAATGGAACCTTAGTTGGTTGATGAATGTAATCCGTATCACTGAAAACCCTTTGCAAGGTGTTTTGAACGGGCAACCTCAAGTCCTAAATAAGTACTATAACTATGGCGATCCTTTAGATACCTTGGCCCCAGCACGTATTTTAAAGGATCTGGTCATCACCAACGGAGGTTTGCTACATGTCAACCACAGCGGTAAGGTGGGTTATCTAACCTCACCCTATGGAACAACTGCGGCAGGTTCCATATTTCAGGTCAAAACCTACAATCCAGCTTGCGGTGGTACTCATGTACGAATTGAATCCGGTGGTCAAATGATCTTAGGAAGTACGGGACAAAACCCCAATCGCGGAGAAGCTATTTTCCTCGAAAATGGAATTCTTGAAATTGAGGATGGCGGCACATTAACAATCAACGATGGGAGTCGGGTTGTTATGGAAGCTGGCTCTCAACTTATCTTGCATCCTGGAGCGGTTATCAATTTACCTGGAGAGAATGCCATCCTTGAGATAGCCGGAAAGGTAGTACTTAAATCTGATGCCTCACTTCAATACCAAGGGAACGGGTTCATAAGGTTGGCCCAGGGAGTTGGAGATTTATCTCAAATTGGATTGTACTGGCAACTTGATGGGAACAATACCTTTTTGTTGAGCGAAACAGATACTACCTCTAAAGTCCTCGAAGTCGTTCAGGAGGCTTATATACCTAATGGTCTTGATAGCCTGAGCATTGTCAATGGTAGAGTTGAACTAGCAGGTGGTAAGAAGCTTCATATTCATAGCCCCTTCCGCTCTGACAATGTATGCTATACCAACATTGATAATTCTGGCAACGATGGCGTTTGGATTTATGGTCAGGCCAATACAACCATCCGTAATTCCTATTTTATGCGAGGTGCCAGAGGGCTTAATGCCTTACTGACATACTACGGCAATGACCTGGAGCTTGTGAATTGTAAATTCTTCGATCATACCCACTTCGGTTTATACACAGAGGGCCAATCAGTCAATATTGATAATTGTCGTTTTGATGGTGGCAACCACGGTTGGTTTGGTCGAAACATGACAGGTGAGTGCCATTTCAAAAACAGTTGGGCGAAGAACGCAGCCTATGGTGTGGAGTTCATCGGACAAGCTGGCGTTCATTTATACCTTGAAACCGCCACATTCGAGAACAACACATTAGGTATCCGTGTAGATAACACCTCGCTGCACTCTCAGTGTGGACGCTTTCTGAACAACGCTACTAGCGGATTAGAAGGAGAAAGAAGTTATTTGTATCTCAATGAGGATTCCAAAAACAAGTTCAACGGCAATGACATTGCCATTAAGGTAGTGGATGGTCTCGATCTTCATTTGACAGAGGGCAAAAACGACTTTTCTAACAACACGTCATACTACTTGTATGGTGCCTTTCAAGCGAACCATTTGTTAGGGAATCCTCCGACACTGGATGCGCATAATAACGTGCTTCCGGGAAATGCCAATGCTCTTCCAATTAGTTTGACAGTTGATCCGGGTAATACTAATGTTACGCTCTCAAACTGGAACAACTTTAACCTACAGCCTAACTGGAGTTGCTTTGTCACGATGACACCTTTGAACGCGATTGTGTTAGAGTATCCGAGTTTCAAGGTTATCAACACCACCAATTATACGAATACTTATTTCTCAGATGCAGTCTATCAAGCAGTGGGATTGGTGAGCTATGAGGATCAGATCAATGACGATTTGACCGCTATATCGAGGCTCAATGAAATCCTTGCTTTTAACCTTCCCAATCCGACAGAAGATGAATTGTTCCTATCTGAATATGCTTTTCAGATGATGATGAAAGCGTTAGGCAATGCCTTTACGCAAGAACTCATTCCTTTGAATAGAGCAGTAGAGGGAACCACCGAAGACCCCTACTTGGATATAGTGATTGATGAGATTGATGACCGATTGGCCAATATTGATCCTAGTGCCGCCACCGCTTATGAAGAAGAATTTCAATTGAATTTGGCAAAGTCACATATGTACCGTATGGCGGAGCATTATGATTATGCCCTCAATGTGCTTCAAGCAGCCGGAGCTTGGGCCAGTGGTGCAGACCTATTTGAGAGCCAGTACTGGGAATGTGTTTGTCAGGCCGAAGAAAGCCTTCTACAAGAAGAAATCACCATTGAAGCATATATAGACCAGAAGGCCATTTGTCAGGCTCAATTAGATGCTAAAAGAGGCCGTGATCCAGTTGTATATGGTCTTACCTCTAGTGCCATTCGATCCCCTGAAAATGGCTCCAAATTGATTCAAAAGGTCTATCCAAACCCTACTTCTAACATGGCCTACATTGAATTGCTTGAGAACCCAGGCAGTTTGGCCTATGAAGTGAATGATGTAATGGGCAAGGTCGTTCTATCTGGAATAGTGGATAAGTCTGTCAATGGGTTTAGGATAGACTTGCAAGAACTACCTTCTGGTACGTATTCCGTAAAACTCCTAAATAAAAGGAAAGTGACCGAAGTGATCAAGCTGGTCAAGAGCTAATCGAGTGTTGTTAATCTATCCCCCATTCTTGGTGAGTGGGGGATATAAATACTATCAATCATGCATATCGGACAACCCCAAATAAATAACCTGTTAGTATCAGTGCTGACGATCATCATCGTTTTATCACCCTGGTTGGTGGAGAGCCAATCTATAAAGGGACAATACAAAAGCGCCTGGGTTTGGCATAAGGTAACTATCAGAACTTTGGATGGAGAGAAACACCGGGGTTATCTTTTGAATGTGGATTCATCCGGAATCAGAATACTCAGTAAATCGAGATCCAAAGAAAGTAGGTTCGTAGTTGACACGCCTTATTTCAGCTCCGAAGTGATTGATAAAATTAGCATCCGTCAGAGCCTAATGCAGAATGCAATAAGAATGACCTCTTTGGGTCTGGCTGGTATGGTTGTAGGTGGGATATTGGTTTACAGTACTTATGAACCTCCTGAAAACTGTATTATCTGCGGGGCTGAGCTAATGGTAATTCCTGGTGTAATGGGAGGTGGTGTTTTTGGTGTTCTGCTTGGTAAAGTCTTGAGTATTCTACATACCAAGCGCTATCGGATAAAGGGTGATGTCCATAGATATGAAAGACACTTAAAATCCCTAAAATGGCATTCGATTGAGTCTGAATAGGGCTTAAAGGAATCTGAAAAAGGTAATCCTTAAATGGCCAATTCCAAAGCTTCGAATATTGCTCTCAATCCCCCAACTTTCAATTGTGCCCAGGACAGGACTTGAACCTGCACGGCCGTGCGGCCACTACCCCCTCAAGATAGCGTGTCTACCAATTCCACCACCTGGGCAGTTGAGTGATCAAGCATTTTATGCAAATTTCGAGTATTTATGCAAAAAAGTACTTTTAAGATCAAATAATCGAGAAGGCTCTAAACATTAAAAGCCTTATTTTAAGGCTTTTAAGTAGTGATCCGGCTGGGGCTCGAACCCAGGACCCTCTCCTTAAAAGGGAGATGCTCTA
>CAZZHO010000051.1:0-26561 GCA_964653795.1 uncultured Roseivirgaceae bacterium
GTTTTGATATCAAATGAGATGTCATTTACCGCCTTCTGCTCACCATATTTCTTGGTAAGGCCTTCAACTACAATGGACATTGTCTTAGATTTTGAATTAAGCTGTAAATCAACAAATTATGAGTTCACCTCATAATGGCCGCAAACATAATTTTGAGCGGAAAAAAATTCAAGGATTAAGAATAGTTAAAAAGTGTTAACACCATCTCTTATGACATAAATCGCGTTTTTTATCCTGAATACTGAACTCATTTTAGTCCCCATCGTTGTTTAAGTCTTTGATAGCATCATGAAGTCCACTTTTTTGGATAAAATATCCGCTGCACATTCTGTTCCGAAAGCCTTACCAGGTGTAGAAGAAATCAATAGTTTTCTCGAAAAGCTGCTCTATTTCTTGTTCCCTGAACTGAATGATCTACGGCTAAGAGGTGAAGATCAAATTCTTCAACAACTAGAAAGTATCAAAGCCGATTTCGAATTACTTCTTTCGAAAACAAAGGCCTGCAACCAGCAAGATGTTGTAAGCATTTGCAAGCAGTTTTTTGACGGATTAGAAAGCGTCTATGATCAATGCATGGATGATGCTCACGCTATCCTGGAGGGAGACCCTGCTGCCGTAGACCTAAAAGAGGTAATACGCGCCTATCCTGGTTTTTATGCAATAACAGTCTATAGGATAGCTCATTCCATCTATAAATTGGAAGTACCTTATCTACCGAGGATTTTCACTGAATACGCGCACGGAAAAACGGGAATTGATATTCACCCGGGTGCCGAAATAGGTCATGCTTTTTGCATAGATCACGGGTCAGGCGTGGTGATCGGAGAAACCACGGTGATTGGGGATCATGTGAAATTGTATCAAGGCGTTACACTAGGAGCTTTGAGTATTACCAAGGCTTTAGCCAAAACCAAAAGGCACCCGACTATAGAAGACGAGGTAGTGGTGTATGCTGGTGCTACCATACTTGGCGGGGAAACGGTGATTGGTAAAAAAAGCGTTATTGGGGGAAATGTTTGGCTTACGGCCAGTGTAGAACCATTCTCAAGAATCTACTACAATAGCGACGGGAGACAAATAGTAAAAACTTATCAGTAATGATTGCGGCTTCAATTGGAGATCTCATTGGCAATACGCCTTTGGTTCAAATCAAGTATCCTGAGCTCCCAGATTTTGTGGAGGTCTATGGCAAACTAGAAGGTCATAATCCCGGTGGAAGCGTTAAAGATCGACCAGCCTTCAATATGATCAATGAAGCCCTAAAGCGTGGTGATATAACCAGGAAGACCAAGTTGGTGGAAGCTACCAGTGGTAATACAGGGATAGCATTAGCCATGGTCGCGGCCTCTTTTAAGATGGATATCAGTCTCATTATGCCTGAAAACTCCACGCAAGAGAGAATAGATACCATGAGGGCTTTTGGTGCCAAAGTAATCTTAACGCCCAAAGAAGGCACTATCGAACTATCCAGGACCGTGGCTGAAAAAATGGTAGCAGAAGAAGGTTATTACTCATTGAACCAATTCGGGAATGAAGACAACTTTCTTGCACACTACAAGACTACCGGACCAGAAATATGGAAAGATACCGAAGGTGGGATTACGCATTTTATTGCTAGTATGGGTACCACAGGCACTATCATGGGCAACAGCAAATTCCTAAAAGAACAAAATCCGGCAATCAGGATCATTGGTGTACAACCAGAAGAAGGATCACAAATACCTGGAATTCGGAAATGGTCACCGGAATTTCTACCCGAAATCTATGATGACTCAAGAGTGGATGAGATTCTTTACGTCAATGCTGAAAACGCGGAATCCACCACAAGACGAATAGCCAGTGACTTTGGTGTTTTCGCTGGTGCCAGCAGTGGAGGCGTACAATTCGCGCTTCTCGAGTATGCAAAGAAATTGACTGAACCGGCCAAAATTGTTTCTATCATCTGTGATCGAGGGGATCGATACTTAAGCTCTGACCTCTTTTCTTAGTCTAAGCTTATTTCCATTCCTATACTTTCTACCTCCTCCTCAATAGTACCAGATGGAAAAGTAGTTCCGGATACTCTGTACCAATAGCGCGCATTGAAGAGATCTCCTTCCTGCCAGTGTAATAAGCCATGCATTCTTGAAGCAAGAGCAGAAGAAAGATCTTGCACGATATTATGGGCACCATTCCAGTCCCCATTTTGAATTTTGACAAACGCTTTTCGGCAGGCATCCATTTCACCCCTTTCCATCGTATTGGCTTTTGAAAAACCAAACGTCGATAAACTTTACCAAAAATCGAAGAATGCAAGTCAATCATCTATTTGTACAATGTGATTCTCAAGACCAAAACTAGATTCACCACAACACAACCAAGCACAAGACAATGGGCGAAAGAGAAATCGCAACTATCGGGTTTTCCCCTTACAACAAAGCACTCGAATCAGTAGACGCCAACGTTACACTATACGAGTCAGAAGCAGAGATGATATCCGGATTGGAATTCAGGCTCATGCATGGATTCGCACTACCTGACCTGGTAATAGCAGTCGCAGGTGTTGATTTTCCAATTTACGAAGCCTTATTAGAGTACCTGGCTTCAAGAAGTCTGAATATTCCTGTCATTATTTACGATCAGGCAATGAACAAGGAAAGAAAAACATGGGCTTCTAAACTAGGCGCCAAAGACTATATCTCTGAACCAATTTCAGATGAAGAGTTTGAAGAAAAGATTCATCAGTCTTTGGAAGAAATTGCCAGCAGATATCTGTACGAACTAGCCAATAGCTCAAGAGCTTAGTTTTTAAAACTGAAATACAGCATATCCTTTTAACTGATAGGTAGCGACTGTCGTCAGCATTGAGGTGGCTATCTCCACCTGGGGTAGTACTTGACTAGGAGTTACTCCCCTACCCATTAAGGATTGACCGCAAACAGCAACTTTCACACCTGCCTCTTTCAATTCATTTATTAAGGGAATATTGGGGTTATCGGTATCGAAACGCTCATTGAACTCATCGTTGTTGAGTATAGCGTAGGTGGCAGAGGCATGTATGGCCAACACCACATTGATTCGCTTGGGGTCAGCACCGCCCACTGCCAATAAATTGATCATCCTGGCCACATTGTTGATCCCGGGAGCCAACTCTTGTGGATCTGAGGCTCCACTCTTTACATCAACCACGATATTATAATCAAGATCAGATTCCGGAAGAACTGTGGCTTTCTGTATGTTGTATATGCCTCCAAAAGACTTGATTACAGGGTTCACTCTACTTTGACTTTGACAGAAAAAGCAGAAGGAAAGAGCGAGTGCTAGCAATAGATTTTTCATACCAGGAAACAATTTTTTCGAAATTTCTATGAAAAAAAATCAATTGTCAGTAAGAAAAGGCTCAAGCTTCCTTACTTATAGGTAGAATTAGCCAATTGGTGAAAAGAGTACAACAGGAAAAAATATATTCAGAGTGGATCAAGGATTATCAACGCCTTGTCTTCAAAGTAGCCAGGGTTTACTCACAAGACGCTGAGGATCAGAAGGATTTAATCCAGGAGATCACCATTCAAATTTGGAATTCCATTCCTTCTTTTCAAGGAAAATCAGCCGTAAGTACGTGGATTTATCGAGTTGCATTGAACACTTCTTTCAGCTGGAGAAACAAAACGAAGCGACATGAAAGTGGGCGGGATAAAATCGATAACCATACTTATCTCCAAAGTGATATGGACAGGGATGATGACATAGACTGGCTCTATCATGAAATCAGCCTACTTGACCCTATTGAAAAATCAGTGTGTTTACTCCTATTGGAGGGCTACGCTTACAAAGAAATTGCAGAAATCACCGGACTCACAGAGTCCAACGTAGGTGTCAAAATACACCGTATAAAAAAACACTTGACTGAAGTCTCACAAAAACTAAAAGATCATGGAGTTTAAGGAGATACAAGACATCTGGCAACATCAAGACCTAAATAAGGACAAGGAAATAGAACCTAGTATTATGGATACAAACGTTTTGAAGCTTAATAGAAAATCGAACTTCACGGCTCAAAAAAATGAGTTGTGGATTATCGGGATATTCGCATTCGCAGGAGTCGTGACATTGATTGATTCAATTATCGACAAAGACAACTGGCAGGAATTTCTAGAAACAGTATTGATCCTAATGATTCCTGTTACCATCTACATCCTGAGAAAGAAACGTCTAAGCCGCAATCTTGACTTTGACACTTCTATACTTGGCAATCTTGATCAAGCGATTAACAACACTAAGTCCACCATTCTACTGGCCAGAATTTTGCTTTGGGGTTTGGTGATCCCACTGGAGGTTTTGCACTTCATCAAGTACTGGAGAGCAGATAGTTTCTTCTTAAAAGAGATCATTGTATTGAGCATGTTTATAGTCAGTATCGTTCTCATTTCCTGGGAGTTGACCTGTGTCCATGCACCAAAGAAGAAAGAACTATTAGATTTAAGAGAAAGTATTTTAGAAAACTGAAAGACTTCCGATCATGTCATATGCTGAGCACTTTAGGGAAAACGCTATCAAGCAGTTTGAGTATTACAAAATCTTATCAGAGCGCAGCTTCGATCAGGTGAATGACGAACAGTTTTTCTGGCAGTATAATGATGAAAGTAATTCTATCGCCATAACGGCCAAACACATGGCGGGGAATATGCTGTCAAGATGGACGGACTTTCTGACCACCGACGGTGAAAAAATCTGGCGCAATCGAGACATGGAGTTTGAGTTGGAAAATGAATCCAGGCAGGACATCATGGAACACTGGAAGAAAGGTTGGAATTGTCTTTTCGCGGCTATGAACGAAATTTCCGAACAGAACTTCGACAAGCAGTTGCTTATTCGCAATACCCCTCACTCCATTACTGAAGCAGTTAATAGACAGGTGGGGCATATGGCCTATCACACCGGGCAAATAGCTTACATTGGGCGTATGATTAAAGGAAAGGAATGGCATAGCCTTTCAATCCCAAAAGGCAAATCTGTAGAATTCAACCAACAGTCTTTTGCCAAAGAAAAGCGTCAGGAACACTTCACAGATGAGTGGAGGAAATAGCAATGGCTATTACTTCCCAGGCTTATACGTTCGTTCAGCTCTGGCCTCAACATCCTCTCGATAGTAGGCCACATCCTTGAATTCAGCGTCAGCGTACATCTGTGCCTGATCATCAAAGTGTGGTGAGTTTGGATCACTGCTTTGGCCTCCAGCGAGGATGGTCTTCGCCTTCAGCTTATCTCCAAATTCCACAGCCGCAACAAAGCTGTTGCCACGTGTACCATAGATTTTGTTGACGTTATGATTGCCTCTCATGCCATACGCAGCTAAATGTCCCCACCTGGCCGTGGTGAAAGCGACCGGAATACTCTCTTGAGTATCATCAAAAGACGCGTCTATATCTCCGGATAGTCTTTGAAATCGACTGATCTCTCCCCAGGGAATGATCCACGTTCCATATCGCTTATCCATTTCTTCCAACGCCATTTTGAAGGCAATCAGTCTTTCAGCGGCTGGAAGGTTTGTTCCAGCGTAATCCATCCTTTCCATTCGGCTTAGTCCAGCTGGAAACTCAACTTCTGTTAATAGTGACACACCATAGAAGTGAGCCAAACTCATTGCTTTAGAATCGATACTTGTCTTAAAGTCCCAGTCCTTCAAAAGTTCTATGGCGTCAAACATGGTTTTGTCTTTTTCCGACTGCTCATAAGCTTCGATCAAGCCAGGAATGGCCTTTTCAAATGCAGGTAAATAAGGGTTATAAGCCAAATCAATCAAGCCGTCTAAGGTCAAATCATTTGTCTCTGAAAGCAATCGAATAGCGTTTACACCTCTCGAGTTCTCTGGAAATGATGTCATATACACGGGATAATCCTCCCTCTTTGGGCTGTTTTCCGCAGCAGAGGTAAACGGGGTGCTATTACAGTTCTGAATCCAGCCATTCGGCGGGTTTTGGACGATGATGGTTTCCTCCAAATCATGGAGGCCTTGCCAGTCGGTAGCAGGGTCACTTCCATCTACCGGCTTTCTGTAATCAAACTGTTGCTCTCTCTTCGGTATAAAGTTGCCATGATAGTAAGCAATGTTTCCTTCTGAATCTGCAAAAACTGTATTGTTGGAGGAGTTGGTTCGGATGTTCATCATCTCATGGAACTCACCCAGGTTTTTCTTCTTGGTCCGAGTATAGGACTGTGTAAGTGCATCAACTGGCTTCCACATCAAGGCCGTAGAGATCCATTTACCGTCCTCCTCATGAGTGATCGGTCCATGGTGTGTACGATATATCGTGAAGGACTTTTCTTTCAGTTCCCCATTTTCCAAATACTTTAAGGTCAGTTGCTGCTCTTCTACTTTCCTTTCTTCCTCTCCATACTGATAGTATTTCCCGTCTTCTTTCTCAACAATAGTCTCAGCAAATTCATCTATAATATCAGTCCCAGTAGAAGTGTGCATCCAGCCAGTATTTTCGTTGAAGCCCTGGTACACAAAAAATTGACCCCAAGTCACAGCGCCATAAGCGTTGAGGCCTTCCTCGCTCACTACATGCACTTCTCCTCGAAAATAAAAAGAGGTGTGTGGGTTGATCAGCAACATCGCATTTCCAGAGCTGGTTAAGTCCCCTGAAATAGCAAACCCATTAGAACCCTGAGGTTCTGGCAATTCATATGAATCAACCACCGGCTCAGACAATTGAGCTACGGTCTCACTCCCATAGAACGCTTTAATTTTTTTAGTTGATACTCTTTCTATATCTCCACCGATAGATCCCTCTGTAAAGTACATGGTCATCCACGGCTCGTATTTTTTGATGACCTTAGGCTGGACCTCAGGATGTGTGTGCAAGTAATAGTTGATGCCATCTGCCCAGGCCACGCACAATTTCTTTAGCCATTCCGGTGTTGAAGCATAATTGGCCTTAGCTTCTTCTTCCGTCATATAAAGACGAGCTCGCAAATCACTGTAAAGCGCCTCTTCTCCCTTCTCTTCTGCTAACCTTCCAATCGCCCAGGTGAAGTTCCTCTCTACCCTTCTAAAGTCATCTTCACACTGAGCATACAACAAACCAAAAACAGCGTCAGCATCTGATTTTCCATAGACGTGCGGTACCCCAAAATCATCTCTGATAATGGTCACTCGGTCAGCTTGCTTCTGCCATGAAGTAACCTCCACATTTTCTGTAGAGGTAGCACAAGAATAGATTAGAAGCGATAGGAAAGCTAGGTATAGAACTCTCATTGTCAGTGATTAGAATTTGAACTGACAATTTAATTGAAGCAGCCAAAAGAAAATGTTCACCATGTAAGAATGGGCTGAGAATGTGATAAAAGTATTGATGAGGGGATATAATGGCAAATGAGTAATTTTAAATATGTCAAGTAATACAGCTTTGGTAAGCGCTCCCATTGGACCAATGAACCATGAATATTCTCAATAGGAAGAAAATTGATATTCTAATCCATTTAGCAGAAGCTGATGGCGACTACCATCCTATCGAAAAGACGTTCATACAAAAAGTGGCTGAGCGACATGGTATTACTGAGGCAGAGGTTGAGGAAATTAAAGAAGCTCAAGAACCCATTGGATCGCTGGGGGCTCTTAGTTATCATACCTGTATAGATTACTTGACTGACGTGCTATTACTGCTTCCGGTGGATGGCAAAATTCTACCTAGCGAAGTAGTCTTTTGTCAGGACATAGCACTTAGGCTCGGCTTTCGGAAGAGCGGGGTGGACAAGCTTATTAAATACATTGAGCAGACTGAAAAAGTGAACGCTGAAGATTTGAGTCACTGGATCAGGAAAATGCCTCACTTGTCCAGACCATAAACCTCATAGTTTTCTAAAAAACAGTTCAGCTATTGAAAAAATGAAGAATCTTATGAAAAGAGGCTCACAATCAATGTAAAAAGCAATATCACCAACCAAAAGATGGCTTCTGCTTTCAATAGGATATGTATTCTTTTCAATAAGGTGACCAATGATTTCATGGAGACTGTTTTCATGATATTCTAACGATTTGGACTTAGTTTCGTTGTAGAGAATCATGTTCAGAAGACTATTTCCTCATTTCTTTTCCCTGCTGCTGACCTTCTCGTTGGCGTTTGGTATTCCTCTTACCGGAAATGGTAGTGAAGTAGCAAGACAGGACAAGACGGAACTAGTTTCCCAACAGAAGAAGCGATCTGTTTATCAATGGTTCTATGAATCTGCCAAGGCTAATGTACCGGTTACCTTTTCATCAAACCTGGAGATTTTTCACTCGCTTCAAGCAGAATTGCAGTTTTCTCAGCATGATATTGGATACGCCTATCTGCAATCCACTTTTAAATACTATTATTTTCATCCTACTTCAGACGAGATCCCATTGATATAGTCCCTCTCGGGAGAGCCATCTCCCAAATCAATTTTCAGGACTAAAAAAATCAAATATTTATGGATCGTATTTTAAGAATACTCAAGCTGGTATTCCTCGTGCTTGTTATGACCTTCGCGGCAGCTGGCGCAGGAATGGGAATCATTTTCCCAAACCATCGGGATAAATACATGGAACCCGAGGTAAAAGTAGAGTTAGTAGAAAAAAAAGAAGAAGACGTTGATGAAGAAGACGAAGAGGTAAAAGGATAGCTAAAGATGATAGATTTGTGGGGCAATGAACGACATCATGCTCCCCCTTCTATTCTTCGCAATCGCCTTATTTTATTCTTCAGTAGGCTTTGGAGGGGGCTCTAGCTACTTAGCCATCTTGAGCATTGTTCTAGTTGACTTTTTTCAAATCAGAAGCATTGCGCTCGTGCTCAATCTAGCGGTGGTGAGCATCGGCACAATTGTATTTATAAGGAAGAAGGTGTTTGACTGGAGGCGCTTTTGGCCTTTCATTGTGTTCAGTATTCCACTGGCCTTTTTAGGTGCCCAATTACGGCTTTCAGAAAGGACCTTTTTCCTGATTTTAGGTAGTTCATTACTACTATCTTCCGTCTTTATGTCGCTTCAGGTACTAAAAAGGAAAGACGAAAACCGATCATTCCCATGGGCTAAAAGAGGATTATTAGGTGGATCAGTGGGATTTCTTTCTGGAGTAGCGGGCATAGGCGGAGGGATATTTCTATCTCCAGTCTTAAATCTGATAGGATGGGCTAATCCAAGAGTAGTTGCTTCTCTCGCTTCAACGTTTATTCTATTCAATTCAGCTTCCGGCTTAGCGGGTCTGGCCACTGCCGGTTCCTTCCAATTTGACCTGGCTTTTGCTCTGCCTCTACTAATTGCAGTGGTAATCGGGGGTAGTCTAGGGTCCTACCTGTCCAATAGTAAATTCAATGTCCACATCATCAGGGCGTTAACAGCCGTTTTAGTAGCTTACGCCGGACTAAGATTGATCCTCTTACACGGATTTGAAGTGCAGATATAATCAAAAAGCACAGCCACTTGGTAGCGGTTCCACCTCTTCAAGATCTTGACCAAAATCTTCGGAAATTGAAAAAGAACTAAACCCATCCTCGATCGTTCCTTTCATTCCCTGACTTGAATATCCAGTGTTGTTCATATGCATTCGAATGACCACCAATTGATTTTCGGCAATATCTAAAGCGCTCCCAGACCTTGTGAAGGGTTGTTCATTTACGTGGCTATGGGCAAGTATGCGTCTATGTAGCAACTCTCCTTCCTCAGAAACTACCTCCCACCAGTCTGCATATTGTTCACATCCCGTATCAGGACTTGATATAGTCACAGCAAAAGAATAGGACCCATCGGATCCAGAAACGGTCACCTCAGTAACTGAAGCTTCAGTATTTCCATCAACACTCATCGTATTGTCATCTAATTCCTGACTCTGGCAGGAAAACGCTGTTAAAATGAATACCAGACACCAGTACTTCATATTAGCTGTTATTTTCCATATACAGATCAGGCTCTTTCTCAAAAGAGACCTTACATCCATCACAGCAGAAATAGACTTTTTCTCCATTATACTCCAAGACGTGCTTAGCTGTACTTTTTTGTACAGGAATTTTACAAACAGGATTGATATACAAATCTTCGATTTCCTGCACCTCTTCTTTGGAAGCATCATTCACGGCACTGTGCTTGGCTTCTATAATTTGTGCCAGGATGGAGATCGCCACCTCCTCAGCCGACTTAGCACCAATATCTAGTCCCGCAGGTGTTTTGATATTGACCAATTGCTCATGCTCCACGCCATTTCGTTTAAGTTCCATGAAGACGGAGTTGGCCTTTTTATAACTCGCCACAAATGACAAGTACTTCGGATTAGTCCGAATGGCTGCTCCTAGACTGTTGGCATCGTCTTCTCCCTGTGTGCACACCACTACATAACTATCACTTAAATCGGTTTCGCGATCAAATGCTTTGAGCGTCTGCACCTGTGTATCTCCAAACATGCCATCATCTGCCAAGTCAGAAATGACCGACATATGGAAACCTGCTGCCTCACCCACGGCACAAAGTGCTTTGGCGATATGTGATCTACCGAATATGATAATTTTAGTCATGGGTAAAATGGGTTCTATGTAAACGTCTACCGAGCCTCCACTGGCACAAGTCATTTTGTAATTCTTCACTCCATCCAGTTCCGGAGCATCAGCTTTTGGCTCGATCCTCACCAGCCTAGGTTTCTGCTGTTGAATGGCTTCCAATGCCTCTTTGATCACAATGCCTTTAGTACAGCCGCCACCAATCCAACCCTTTACTTCACCCTCTTTTGTAATCACCGCACTATCACCTGGCTTACCAGAAGATGGTGCTTCCCTCCTTACCACCATGGCTAATGCTTTTGGCTCATTATCTTCCTGGACCCTCTCTATTTCCTTGATTAAAGACTGTTTAAGCATTTCCTAAAATGTTTTCTAATTCCATCAAACTACTCAAATTGTGCGCGGCATGAAAAGTATCCACTGAAGGAAGTGCCGCCGCCATACCCTTGGCAATTGGTTGATACCCTTCCATCCCCTTTAAAGGATTAAGCCATACCAATTTGTTCGTTCTAAGCTTAATTTTTTGAATTTCCTGACTCATTACCTCCGGATTCCCATCGTCCAAACCATCACTGAGTATAATCGTAATATTCCTCCCATTCATCACCCTCTTGGCATATTCTTCATTGAAATCATGCAAGCATTCCCCAATCTTAGTACCACCTGACCAGCTTTTAGCATGGTAACTCATCTGCAAAAGGGATTGGGACAGTTGCTCCTCGTGCAGCATCTCTGTAATTCTAATTAAGTGCGTACTAAATATAAATGCCTCCACATTTTTGAGATGAGACTTCAAGGACCATATGAATCTTAAAAGGTAAAACGAGTATTTATCCATCGATCCACTTACATCCAGTAGCACGATAAGTCTGTTCTTTTCAATCTTCCTCGACTTTTTCACCAAATCAATGAGATCATCACCATATGACATGTTGTTTCGAATAGTCTTTCGGATATCAATTTTTCCCTGCTTTGAGGTCTTGAGTTTCCGCTTTAATCGATGATTCAACTGCTGTAGCAGTCTTTCCGTCAATTGATCCAGGTAATCACTATCTATCGCCGCAACTTTCGAAAAATCCGTATGCTTTAGAGACTCGATTTTGCTTGACCCAGTGACATTGCTGGCCTCCTCCTCATCCTTATTCTCCTCTTTGTAACCATTAGGGTTGAACCCAGCCATCACCAAAGTAGACTTACTCTTTTTAGACATGTTAGTAGTTCCCTGAGAGTTAGTCTTATGCGCGTAACTGTGCTTCCTCTTCTTCCAATAAACGTCAAAGCACTTGTCAAACACCGGATAGTCTTCAGGACATTGACAAAACAAGGATCTTAAAGAGTATCGAAAGGTACTTTCTTCATTGACCAAGCCAAGTTTTGCTGTCTGAATGGCCTCATTAGTATGGCTTAATCCAATGGGCAAACCACTTTCACGACACAGCTCACTGAAGCCAACCATGGCCTCACTCATAGAACGATGATGTGAAAAGTGGACTACACTCATTTTACTTCAACACTTACCCCTGAAAATGCTGCATTTCCCGATACTGGATCGATAAATTGGTCGTCCGTCAAATCATTGATAGAGACACCTGCATGATCCTCGGCAATCTTCCATCTCGTACCTTTCCGGTTGTGTCCCCAACCATGAGGAATACTGACCACACCCTTCATGATTTCATCAGAGATTTCCGCTTTTATCTTGACAGATCCAACTCTGGATGTCACTTCCACCTCCTGTTGATGTTCAATTGATCGGGACTTAGCATCTTCGGGATGGATGAGTAAAGTGCACTTCTGAGGTCCCTTAACTAACCTTTCACTGTTATGCATCCAGCTATTATTACTCCTGAGTAAACGTCTACCAATCAATACCAGATCACCTTTCGCCTCCTTTTCCAGCTTCAATTTGTTAAGCCCCTCCACAAATAGTGATGGCGCCAAATCCACCTTTCCCGAATCGGTAAATATTTTCTCTGGCAACTGTGGTTCATGCGGCCCCAAATCCACTCCATGAGGATTTTCGATAAGTTTTTTGACAGTCACTTTTCCGCCACTTCGCTTGAACCCGCCATCCATGATAGTCTTAGGATTCATAAAGGGAGCTTGTGCTTTCTCGGCTAAAGATTGCTTTGCAAATCGACTGGTCAGTTTCTTGAATATTTCCCAATCTCTCATAGCCCCTTCCAGCGGTTCAAAAAGTGCTTCCGAGTACTTAGCGTGATTATGAATGGCCAGACTATGGAATACTACATCGTAATGATCGTTTTCTAAACCTGTTGCCGGTGGTAAAATAACATCTGCGTGCTTGGTGGTCTCGTTGAGGTAGATATCAATGGAAACCATGAACTCTACCTTTTCCAAAGCTTCCTCTAGTTGAGTTCCGTTTGGAGTGGAGAGAACTGGGTTTCCAGCCACAGTGAGGAGTCCTTTGATAGGCGTTTCACCTTCAGCTAATATATCCTCCGCCATTGCTGCCACCGGTAATTCTCCACCAAACTCTGGCAATTTCCTTACGGCACTTTGCCAGCGATTATATTTCTTGTAAGTACCTCTCCCCGACATAGCAACAGGGTCAAAGGCCGGTGATGGAAACATAGCCCCTCCAGGCTTATCGAAATTGTCGGTAAGGATATTGATCAAATTAATCATCCACTGACAAAGTACGCCGTGCTCCTGCGTGGAAAGACCCATTCTACCATAGCAAACGGCCGATTCCGCACCAGTAAAATCGCTCACCAACTCTTTCAGTGTTTCTTCCCCGACTCCAGTAATGTCACTGGTATTCTCGGGTGTAAACCTTCCAAACAATGACTTTAGCTCATTTGACTTCTCAAAATGATCTGGGAGTGTTGAATTCTTATTTTCTGCCAGGATGAGGTTAATCATCGACGCTAATAGATACACATCTGTTCCTGGACGAATGAAAATATGTTGGTCTGACTTATCAGCGGTCTCAGTCCTGCGAGGATCGACCACAATTACTTTACCTCCTCGGGCCCTTAAATCTTTTATTTTCTGCGGAAGGCCCCCTGCAGACATCAAGCTTCCATTGGATACCATCGGGTTCGCACCTAAGCACAGAAAAAGATCCGTTCGATTGATATCAGGAATAGGGATCATTGACATATGCCCAATCATGAACTGAGAGGCATAATGATGAGGCAACTGATCTACTGAGGTTGCTGAAAAACGGTTCTTAGTTTTCAGAGATCGAATGAAATTCGGTCCGAACAACATCGCACCCAAACTATGCACGTTGGGATTGCCTTGATATACAGCGAGGGAATCATCACCATACTTCTTCTGTAGGTCCTTGATCCCCTTTTCTACAAGGTCAAATGCTTCTTTCCACGAGATCTCAACCCAATCTCCATCCACCTTTTTAACAGGTTTCCTTAGACGGTCAGGATCCTTGTGAATATCCTGCAAGCCAGTGGCTTTCGGACATATATAGCCTTTACTAAATGGATCTTCTTTATCGCCCTTGATGCTTTGGATTACTCCATCTTCGACTGCTATTTCCAGACCACACATCGCCTCGCACAGATTGCAAGTTCTATAATGTGTGAAAGATCCTTTTGATTTCGCCATTACTTAATAGTTAGGCCTATGAAGTTAATGAACTGAATCGGTAGAAGAGTCAAGTTCCACACTGATGTCCGCCAATAGACCACTAAGATTGTCTTTGATCATCTGAATATCAGCATTGGATTTCAATACACAACCAAGCGTTCTCTCAATTACCTCTGGAGATAAAGACTTGGTATTCAAAGAAATCAAAGCGTTGGCCCAGTCAATCGTTTCTGCTATACCTGGAATTTTTTGAAGTTTCTGCGTCCTTAAGGCCTCAACAAAAGTCACTAGTTGTGTCAACACATCTTCTTCAATGTTCTGAATATGCTTCTTGACAATGGCATGTTCTTTTTGGAAGCTTGGAAAATCCACCCAGTGATACAAACATCTTCTCTTCAGTGCATCGCTCAATTCCCTTGTTCGATTGGAGGTAAGGATCACAATCGGACGATGCTTAGCCTTGACAGTACCCAATTCAGGGATACTAATCTGAAAATCCGAAAGCAACTCCAATAAGAAAGCCTCAAACTCCTCATCAGCCCTGTCTATCTCATCAATCAGTAGAACCGTTTGTTTCTCAGAGGTGATAGCTTCCAACAGTGGTCTTTTCAACAAGAAGTCTTCGCTGAAAATATGCTCTTCCTTTTGTGTAGCAGTGAGATTGGTTTGCTCGTCAATCTTGATGGTCAACAGCTGTCGCTGATAATTCCACTCGTATACTGCGTTGTTGACATCCAGACCTTCATAGCACTGTAGACGAATAAGGTCTGTATTCTTGTAGGAAGCAATGATTTTGGCAGCCTCCGTTTTGCCCACGCCTGGAGGTCCTTCCAGCAATAGAGGTTTTTGGAGCCTTAAAATGAGAAGAAGAACCGTTGCCAGTTCTTCCTCCACTACATATCCTAACTGATCAAATTGCTCGATCAGGTCTTTAACTTCAGGAATCACTGGTCTCTTTCTTCTTGAAAATACCTTTCACCACCGATCCCATCATATTGCCAGCTTTCAGATCGTTGTTGAATTCCTCTCCTTTCAGCAAGGCATCAAAATTGTCCACGAACTGGTTCATGAGCTGAGCGGATACATCGTTGATCAATCTCGATCCAAACTGCGCAATGGTACCTTGAATATTCACTACCATTTTGAAGTCAACATCAGTATTGTCTCCATTTGCGACAGCTTCACCATTCATGGTCATTTCCGCACTTCCTTTTCCCTTGGAATCCAAGCCTTTTCCGACTAGTTGCATTTTATGCTCACTGTCGTTCATATCCTGGATAGTAATCAGTCCATCATATTTGGCTTTAATTGGGCCAAACTTCATGGTCACTTCGCCTTTGTAGTTGGCATCATCTACTTTCTCGGTAATTGATGCTCCAGGGACACATCCTGAAATTCTCATCGGATCACTCAAAGCTGCCCAAACTTTTTCTACAGGCTCATCAATTGAGAATTGTTTAGTTATAGTCGCTTCCATTAATAATGTTTTAAAAAAGCCGGTAGTCAAAGAACCACCGGCATTGTAAAGTGTTTAAAATCAATCCTTAAGCGGTAATATCCTTGTCCAAGACACCCATCTCTTTCAATTTCTTGAAGATCTTGTAAGGTGTGATCGGAATATCCATATGGGTAATACCGTAAGGTTTCAAGGCATCGACAATCGCGTTAGCAATCGCCGGAGGAGCACCAACTGTAGGTGATTCTCCAATTCCTTTTGCTCCAATAGGATGATGCGGAGATGGTGTCACTGTGTGACCAGTCTCCCAGTTGGGGGACTCAACCGCAGTAGGCACCAAGTAATCCATAAACGTTCCATTCAGGATATTTCCATCATCATCATAGATCAGCTCCTCGTACATCGCTGGGGCAAGACCTTGCGTCAAACCTCCATGAACCTGACCTTGTGCTACCATTGGGTTAATAATGTGTCCAGCATCATCAATGGCGACAAACTTTCTTACTTTAATCTCGAAGGTCTCGCTATCTAAATCTACCACGCAGATGTAGGCCCCGGATGGGAATGTTAAGTTGGGTGGATCGTAATAGTGAGTGGCCTCAAATCCCGCTTCCATCCCTTGCGGATGATTGGTATAAGAAGCAAATACGATTTCCTGAATGGTCTTGGACTTCTCAGGGGCTCCTTTCACAAAGAACTTACCAGGCTCCCACTCCAAATCGTCTTCACTTACCTCCAGTAGATAAGCTGCTATCTTCTTAGCCTTATCTCTCAGCTTTCTGGCCGCCATAGCAGCAGCTGCACCAGCCGTAGGCGTAGATCTTGAAGCATAAGTACCCAGGCCATAAGGAGCAGTATCTGTATCTCCTTCTTCTACCTGGATATCTTTGGCGGGAATTCCAAGCTCCTCTGCAATGATCTGAGCATAAGTGGTCTCATGTCCCTGACCTTGAGATTTGGTTCCGAATCTGGCAATGGCCTTTCCTGTAGGGTGTACCCTAATTTCGGCACTATCAAACATCTTGATACCCAGGATATCAAAGTCCTTAGATGGACCTGCTCCAACGATCTCTGTGAAAGTAGAGATACCAATACCCATCAGTTCCCCTTTCTTTCTTTTCTCCGCTTGCTCTACTCTCAAAGCATCATAATCGACTGCTTTCATAGCGAGCTTCAGACCTGCTTCATAGTCCCCAGAGTCATATTCCCAGCCGGTCGGCGAATGATAAGGGAATTGCTCCTTTTTGATGAAGTTGTCAAATCTTAGTTGCGCCGGATCCTTATCAATTTCCAGTGCAAACCGATCGGTGATCCTTTCAATAGCGTGTACTGCCTCTGTTACACGGAATGAACATCTATAAGCAACACCCCCCGGAGGTTTGTTTGTATATACAGCATCCGCTTCCATAAAGGCATTGGGATAATCATAAGATCCTGTGCCTATAGAGAACATTCCAGTTGGGAACTTAGATGGGTTCGCAGCAGCATCAGTATAGCCGTGATCAGCAAGTACTTTCATTCTGGTTGCTAGTATTTTACCATCCTTAGTACCAGCCATCTCCGCAGTGATGTGATAATCTCTGGCAAATGAATCAGCTTGAAGATTTTCACTTCTATCCTCAATCCATTTAACTGGCTTTCCGATTAGGAAGGACGCTGCAATGGCAATTACATAACCCGGATAAACAGGCACTTTACCACCAAAACCGCCACCTATATCATTAGCGATAACCCTCACTTTTTCCTCTGTGATACCCACATGCCCTGCAACAAGTGCGATCACCGTTCTGATAGCGTGAGGCGCTTGAGTGGTGAGATAAACTGTAAGGTGATTGTCGATTTTATTGTAATCCACTACACATCCGCATGTTTCAATAGAAGAAACATGAATCCTAGGGATATGCATTTGCTCTTTTACTACAACCTCGGCATCATTGAAAATCTTGTCAGTTTCGTCCTTCTGACCTACTTCCCAATGCCAAATGTGGTTATCCTTTTGCTCTTCCTTATCAGGTCTTAACAAAGGAGCATCTGAATCCAACGCTTTGAATGGATCGACTACAGGTTTCATTACCTCGTAATCCACTTTTACTTTTTCTCTCGCGTCCCTCGCGATGTACTTTTCAGTCGCAATAATGGCCGCCACCTCCTGCGCCTGATACATTACCGTATCAGTAGGTAGTACCATCTGTGTATCTGACATCAAAGTCGGCATCCAATGAAGATTGTACTGTTCAAGATCCTTACCTGTCACTACCGCCAATACACCATCCATCGCCAAAGCTTCGGATGCATCTATATTTTTAATTTTCGCATACGCATATGGACTTCTTACAATGTCCATATAGAGCATACCCGGAAGCTTTACATCATCTACGTACTTACCTTTTCCGTGAACAAATCGATCATCTTCCTTCCGCTTCATGGAGTGACCCATTCCGCCAATCTCCTTCGAAGTTTTACACTGTATCATAGTTTTCTTCTTCTCTTTTAGGTTAGTTATTCAACAAAAACAGGTTCAGTACTAGGAGTTTCCTCTCCACGCATTTTGGCAGCAGCGTAGTTCACTGCTTTTATGATGTTGTTGTAACCAGTGCATCTGCACAGGTTACCAGCAATTCCCCACCTGATTTCTTCTTCTGTAGGATTTGGGTTCTTCTCGAGAAGTTCCTTGATCCGAAGCATCATGCCGGGTGTACAAAAACCACAATGCAATCCGTGGTTTTCTTTGAATCCTTCCTGAATAGGGTGAGGACCATCCGCGGTTGCCAATCCTTCGACAGTCGTAATCTCTTTTCCATTAGCTTGAACAGCCAGGATAGTACAAGATTTCGCGGACTTACCATCGATCAAAATAGTGCAAGCGCCACAACTGGAGGTATCACAGCCGATATGTGTACCTGTCATGCTTAGGTGCTCTCTTATAAAATGGACCAAAAGCGTTCTTGGCTCAACCTGAGCAGAAACTTCCTCTCCGTTTATTGTTAGTTTAATTTCCTTCATTTCTTTATGCATTAGCTCTTTCGAGCGCTTTATTGATCATTCTTTTAGTTAACACCTGGATGATTCTCCTCTTATAATCCTCATCTCCCCGCAAATCAGCAGATGGGCTGCAATCTTCAGACGCATACAAAGCCGCTTTGGCAATAGCATCCGCGTCTACTTTCGTACCAACTAGCGCCTCTTCAGATCTCTTTGCTCTCAATGGAGTTGGATTCACGTTGGTCAAACCAATACCAGCATAAGTACAGGTGCCAGATCCATCAAGTACAATTTGTACTGCAACACCGCCAGTGGCATAATCACCAACTTTTCGCTCGTTTTTATGATAAGCGTTTCCAACCTTTCCTTCCATGGTTGGAATTCTAATCTCCGTCAAGATTTCATTCTCTTGCACAGCTGTGGCATAGAATCCATAGAAGAAATCATCAATACCTACTGTTCTTTTACCTTCTTTATTGGTAATCTCTACTTCCGCATTTAATGCAATCATCACTGCAGGATGATCGTTTGCTGCATCACCATGCGCGATGTTTCCACCAATAGTACCGAAATTTCGTACCTGAGGATCCGCAATCAATTTCGCGGCATCGGCGAAAATCGGATAATGCTTTAATACGTCCTGGTCCTCTTCAAGCTCCACCTCTTTGGTCATGGCACCTATTTTCAGATGGCCATTTTCAAAGTTGGTGTAAGCAAGGCCCGGTATGTTATTAAGATCTATCAGATGTTCGGGTTCAGCAAAACGTAGCTTCATCATGGGAATCAAACTGTGTCCCCCCGCTAAGATTTTTGCCTCATCACCTATCGACTCTAATAGATCCAATGCCTCCTCAAGCGTAGAGGGAGCAGAGTAATCGAATGATGCAGGAATCATAATTTAGATAAGGTTTTTAAATATGTAATTGAAGACTTTTCAATTTTCAAGTGAAATATTAAACAAGTGCTAAAGTGTTGTGTTCAGAAGAAATTCTGGAAGGACCTTATTTAGAATGATTCTAAGTAAGTTAAGAATGGCTTATCCAGGAGATTATTAACCTTTTAAGCTAAAAAGACAGAATTAACTTTCGTCAAGTGATGACTTAGGTGGGTCCAAGCGGATTTTATTCCGTACCGGAAATATAGATTACCGTTTGTTGTACCGAACAAAAAGAGGTTTTTATGCTTTACAAATGCTTGTCTAAGTACAATATCAAAGCATGCCTCTTCCGGTAACCCGAGGCTATCCGATTGCCAGTTTTCACCAAAATCAGAGGTATAGAAAACCTCCATTCTCAAATTGGGTGCAATTCGTTGCTCGTCACTTTGAACAGGAATCACCCAAGCCTTCGCAGGATCAAGCTCATCCATTGTTATGCCAAAACCATAATAAGGAAAACCTCCCTTTCCCGAACAGTCTATCCAATCCTCGCCTCCGTTCTTTGAGTGATATATACCACAATGGTTTTGCTGCCACAGAATGTTAGGATTCTTCTGCGACATTAGCAGCCAATGAGGATCATGTCCTACCTCAACATTTGGATTGGGAAGATAAGCAGCTTTCAGCCCTTTGTTTTTAGGCTCCCAGGACCTTCCTCCATCCTTCGACTCAAAAACGCCAGCACAACTTACCGCTATGTACAGGTGATCAGTATTATTGTGGTTGACTATGATAGAATGTATGAATGGGAAGTCACTACCAGCTCCAAACCATTGACCCTCTTTCTGACGACTAGGATGATCCCACAACGACTCCACCAATTGAAATGAAAGCCCATTGTCCTCACTTTTGAAGAGGGCTCCAGGATCGGTACCCAGCCACAGTTCATTCGGCTTGTCTTTTCCAGCATCTGCCATCGACCAAACTTGTCTCAGTTTAGCTGGCTTACCATTTGGCAACACCCTGCCATTGAGGTTTGGCAAGGCTACCTCGCTCCAACTCTTACCTTCATCTTTAGAAAAATGAAGCTTCTGCCCCCAATGCTTGTGAGAAATACCCACCCACCACTGTCCATTTCGCTCATCAACAAATACCATATTGATGCTAAATCCCTGAAAATGGATGGAGTCCAGAACTGGCGGCTTGCCCTCTACGAAATGATAGACAATTAGGCCTTTCGCTGTACCAATTAATGCTTTTTGTTTATCCACCCGACAGTGCCTGATATATCAGAACCTCATCCGCATCAGAAACCTCATCTGAAAGGTGTTGACGGTCTTTGATCAGCTCATCTTTTATGAAAATATTGACGTGCTTGCGTAAACTACCATCATCTTCCAGCAAATAACTTGATAGACCTGGCACTTTTGCTGTGGCTCCCTCCACCACCTGCGAAACAGTGCCTCCAGCAATTTCCATTTCTTTTAAGTCTGGAAAAAATCGATTTAGTGCGGACGTGAATTTTACACTTGCCATGTGGTACTTCTACGCTTTATCCAATTCTTCAAATTAGCAACAAAAGAAAGAAAACTTCCATTCAACCAAATTGCAAAAAATAAAAAGGACGCTCCGACATTGTAGAAGATCGGTGGTATGATGACCTGATGGACGCCAATAAGAAGCGCCGTACCAAAAGCAGCAATGGCAATGGCCATTCCACTTCTAGAATCTCTAAAATTCTTTATCAAAAGCAACATTATCAATACTCCCAGGAAAAGTGGTATAAATGAAACCCAGTTGTTTTGTGACATGTAAATGGACTTACCACCACACATGGTAATAGCACTTGAATACGCCATGAAACAAAATGGGCACTTGGGAATTAATATGATAAGAAATGTGCTTAATACAGAAGCCTCTGGTTTTATACCAGCCACTTTTTGAGGCTTACATTGGGCGCAATCTGCTTTCATTATTGAGAATTAGATAAAAGAACTTCTTTTGAGCCCTATTGTTTTAAGAAATTATGAATGAACACCTAGATATAATTCGACATTGGTTAAAAACAGATAAAACCATGGCACTTGCCCGAGTCATCAAAACATGGGGTTCCTCTCCTCGCCCTATAGGTTCTGTCATGTTGGTAAATGACGAAGGCAAGATGGCTGGATCGGTCAGTGGCGGATGCGTGGAAGGTTCTGTTGTGAAAAAATCACATGAAGTAATCACCAATGAGGGCTCATTAAAAATCGCTTATGGTGTTTCAGATGAGGAAGCCTGGTCGGTGGGACTCTCTTGCGGAGGAAGCATTCAGGTTTTCGTAGAGAAAATTGATTTCAATGAATCGCCAGTCTGGGAGCAGCTCCTTCAAAATATCGAAAACAACATCTCTTCTATTCTTATATCTTCTCTTGAAGATGGCGGTAACACCAAAACACTGATAACTAATGGCAATGAAGTAGTAGGAGACTCTATACCTGAAGAACTGGAAGAAGAAGCGGCGAATGCTTATGACCAAAGAACGCATAAGTCGGTAACCGTTGATGGGAAAGACTATTTCATTCAATTGTTTCCTCGCAAGGCGCAACTCTTAATAATCGGTGCAGCCCATATTACGGTGGATTTGGTTTCCTTAGGCAATCAATTTGGATTTGAAACCATTGTAATTGATCCGCGAGGATATTTCACCCAAAACACCACCTTCCCTAATCCTCCCTCCCAACTGCTTGAAAGCTACCCATCTGAGGTACTTGGAGACTTTGCTTTGGACGCCTACACCTTCGCCGCAATTCTATCTCACGATCCTAAAATTGATGATAATGCGTTGGAGATATTACTTCCTTCTAAGACCGCTTACATCGGAGCGCTTGGCAGCAAAAAAACGCATGCAAAACGTACAAACAGACTGTTGGAGAAAGGTGTCTCTCAAGAGTTAATCGATAAAATAAGTGCACCCATAGGAGTCAATATCAATGCTAGAACTGCGAAAGAAATAGCCTTGGCTATCATGGCCCAAATCATTGAAGCACAAAATTCACACTTAGTGAGATAAGCGTGAATTGGAATTTTGTCTACCTGCTGGCAGCAGTATTTTTTTGGGCCCTGAATTTTTACTGGGGCAAAATCATGATGGAATATGTTGGTCCCAACATTGCGGCATTTTGGCGGTTCTTTCTTGGTTTGATAGCCATCTTTTTCCTGACATTTAGGAGCATACCTTCTTTCAAGAAAATTAGGCCACACCTGGGAGGTGTTGCATTGGTTGGCTTCGTCGGTCTGTGCGGGTTCATCTATTTCTTTACTCAAGGATTAAATCGAACCTCGGCAGTAAATGGCGCATTGATTGTGGCGCTTAATCCGGTCATTACACTTTTATTGACCAGCATTTTCCAGGGTTATAAAATCAGGATCAAAGACATAGTAGGTGTAGTGCTTGCGCTTATGGGTGTAGTCTATCTATTAACAAAAGGAGACCTTATGGCCCTTTTTCAAATCTCATTTTCCGCCGGAGACATCTACTTCCTCATAGCTGTTTTCGTTTTCGCCCTGCAAAATATCTGGATTAGAAAATACTCATTAGGTATAGGCATTAAGCCCTTTACTTTTCTAACTAACTTCTTCTGCTTGATCGGTTTAACTGCTCTATTAGTCTTCGAACCAATGGAAAATTTTGTGCCTGATTCGGGAAGGTTTTGGCTGGCAGCATTTGGTATGGGAGTCCCAGGAACAGCGATCACGTACATTGCCTGGAATATTGGCATCCAAAAAGCTGGTCCTGCAAGAGGGACTATATTCCTGAATGCCATTCCTCTGATCGTGGCATTATTCGCAATTCCTTTTGGGGCAAAACTCTATTTATTTCACCTGGTAAGTGGTCTCCTCATTTTATCAGGGTTACTTATAGTCCAAGTGAAATTCAGGAAACTAAATCCTGCAACTTAAAGTCCTTAAAACTTTCAAACTCAAAACTTGGCGCAACGCCCAACTCTTCAAACGGTAATTGCCTTCGGTTGATCCAGACTGTTATAAAACCGAATCTTGTTGCACCAGCTATATCCCATGGATTGGAAGAGAAAAAGAGAATATCCTCCGGTTTGCTAGAAAATTGTTCGCAAGCGAGTTCGTAGACTTTTGGCGAGGGCTTAAACACTTGAGCTTGGTCAGCTGATAAAATCACATCGATTTCCTGATCAATTCCGGCAGTGCTCACGCTCTGCTTCAACTTACTCATCTCTCCATTGGAAAGAATGGCCGTTTGAAATGATTGCGCTTTCACCTCTTTTAAGAAGGACTTTGAATCCTCAAAAGCAGTAGGATCGTCAAAAACGGAGAGAATAGCCGATTTGAGTGCGTCGTTTCGAACTTTGTAGTAGCCAAAAGCATAATCTAAAGCCCGATTGGTCACGGCATTGAACCCCTCAAACGTGCCCATTAGACTTTCTAACCACGTGTATTCCAGTTGCTTAGCTCGCCAGAGGGCCTGTATCTTGTCTGAAAGCAGAGAATCTGAATCATTCAAACCCTCCATCGTCGCATTGATCTTAAGCAGCGTACCATATGCATCGAAAACCAAATGTTTAGACATAATGACTATTTAGAGACAATTTAAATAATGGAAAAATCAAGCTTTTCCAGATGATTCATTTTCAAATTTTTTAATTTAAAACACAATCTTTTTGAAAAATATAGAATAATGAATCTAAGTCTAACTGTTAATGGAAAACAGGTCGAAAAAGAGGTTGAGGACCGAACACTACTGGTCAATTTCCTCAGAGAAGACCTTGATCTGACAGGCACTCACGTAGGCTGCGACACCAGCGGCTGCGGAGCATGTACTGTCCTTGTGAATGGAAAGGCTGCTAAGTCGTGCACGGTCTTAGCTGCTCAAGTGAATGGAGCGGAAATTATCACCATAGAAGGAATGGCCAACGGTAGTTTACATCCGCTACAAGAGGGATTTAAGGAAGAACATGGACTTCAATGTGGCTTTTGTACTCCTGGCATGATCATGACTGCTTCGGATTTACTAAGCAGAAATAGCAACCCGTCAGAGGAAGAAATAAGAGCATCAATAGAGGGTAATTATTGCCGATGCACGGGATATCACAACATTGTGAGGGCTATCAAGTACGCTGCTGATAAAATGAACGCTTAAACCAGATTGAGATGAGTTATATAGGAAAATCAGTAAAAAGAGTTGAGGATAAGAGATTCATCACTGGTAAAGGAAATTACACGGATGATATAAAGCTGGCCAATATGACGGCCGGGTGCTTCATCAGAAGCCCTTACGCACATGCTAATATTAAATCAATAGACACTTCTGCTGCAGAAAGTATGCCCGGAGTAGTCAAGATATTCACCGGCGCAGATCTGGAAGGAGTAAATGGAGTGCCTTGTGGATGGCAAGTCAACTTCATCAATGGCGACATTATGAAAGAGCCACCACACCCTATTTTAGTAAGCACCAAGGTGCTGCACATGGGTGATGCAGTTGCATTTGTTGTGGCAGAAAATTATTCCCAGGCAAAAGATGCTGCCGAGCACGTAAAGGTTGATTACGAAGTATTGCCTGCAGTTCATGATGCCGAAGCTGCTACAAAGGACGGAGCACCATTAGTTCATGATGACGCACCAAACAACCTTTGTTTCGATTGGCAACTGGGTGATCCAATTGATGAAGTAGAAGCAGCACTAGCCAGTGCACACCATGTCACCACGCTGGACATGACCAACCAAAGAGTAATCCCTAACGCCATTGAGCCAAGATCCGCCATTGGACATTACGAGGATGCCAAAGACAAATACACGCTTTATACTACCTCACAAAACCCACATTTAACAAGGCTTTTGATGTCTGCTTTTGTATTGGGGATACCTGAACACAAAGTACATGTAATTGCGCCTGATGTTGGAGGTGGCTTTGGTAGTAAGATCTTCCACTACACAGAAGAAGTAATGGTGGTTTGGGCTTCAAAGCAGCTGAATAGGCCAGTAAAATGGACAGCTGAAAGATCCGAAAGCTTCCTGACAGATGCTCACGGTCGTGATCATAAGACCCATGTCCAAATGGGATTTGATAAAGACGGTAAAGTGGTAGCCTTAAAATCCAAAACTTTTGCAAACCTCGGAGCATATCTCAGCACATTCGCTCCGGCAGTACCAACCTACCTTCATGGTACGCTGATGCAAGGATTGTACACCACTCCTAAAATCAACGTGCACGTGGATGGAGTATTTACCCACACCAATGCAGTAGATGCCTATAGAGGAGCAGGAAGACCAGAAGCCACTTACCAGCTAGAAAGGCTGATGGACTTAGCTGCCCTGGAGATGGGGATGGACCCTGCAGAGCTAAGAAGAATCAATTTCATACCTGCATTTGATGGGGTGAATCAAGAAGGCTATGCCACAAGAGTTGCTTTGCAATATGATAGTGGTAATTACGGTCCTGTCCTTGACAGAGCCTTGGAGATGGTAGGATACGAGGAGTTCAGAAAAGAACAAAAGTCTCTATCCAATGGAAAACTCCTGGGTATCGGATTCTCAACTTACATTGAAGCTTGTGGTATTGCACCATCGGCAGTTGTTGGGGCTTTGGGTGCCAGAGCAGGATTGTTTGAATCAGCGCAGGTAAGAGTTCAACCTACCGGAAAAGTAAGTGTCTACTCAGGATCACACTCTCATGGTCAGGGGCACGAAACGACCTTTGCCCAGGTCGTAGCCGATAAACTCGGCATTCCTCTGGAGGATGTAGAGATCGTTCATGGTGATTCAGAAGCAGTAGCCTTCGGTATGGGAACTTATGGTTCAAGGTCTTTGGCCGTAGGAGGATCTGCCATCGTCAAGAGTATCGATAAGGTACTGGAAAAAGGTGCTAAAATCGCTGCTCACAAGCTGGAATCGAGGGTGGAAGATTTGGATTATGCGGATGGCAAGTGGACCGTAAAAGGAACAGATAAATCCATTGCTTTCGGTGATGTATCGTTGACAGCCTACGTCCCTCATGATTATCCAGCAGACCTGGAGCCAGGATTGGACTTCTCAAGCTTCTACGATCCTGCCAACTTTACCTACCCATTTGGCTGTCATGTAGCCATTGTAGAGGTGGATAAAGAAACAGGACAGGTAAAACTGAAGCGCTTTATCGCGGTGGATGATGTCGGAAACGTGATCAACC
>CAZZHO010000052.1:0-26485 GCA_964653795.1 uncultured Roseivirgaceae bacterium
TTATCACTTTCACCGATGAATTCTACAATGGTCTGTTGAGCATAGGTTTGAGAAGACAAACAAATGAGTGCGCAGACGATGAAAGTTCTAAGAGCGGTTTTCATGAGCAGGATATTTACCGCTATTATCGGGAATAATCAGCTGAATAGAAAACTATTAAAGGTGCTCTCCAATTGCTTTTGCCCAAATACTGTAACCCTCATTATTCATGTGCAGGCCATCTTCTATGAACAAATCTCTTTTCAAGTCGCCATTCTTAGAAATCATCGGGTCCCATACATTGATGAATGTAATCTCGTCCCTGGAAGCACATAGCTTTTCAAGTTCCTTGTTCAATTCCATGTATTCCTCTTTTAGTTCCCATCTAGAGATGCTTGGTTTTGGAGATACCAGGAATATTGGGACATCTGGTACTCTTCTTTTGATAACTCGGACCAACGTTTTGATATCAGCAACTACAATATCTACCGACTTTTTACCCTCCGCAAGGTCATTGTCTCCTTCGTAAATGAAAACTTTGGAAGGGTTGTAGCTGGTGACTAGTAAGGGGCTATACATGATAAGGTCGCTTGTTTGCGATCCACCGAAGCCATGGTTGACAATATTCTTATCAGGAAAAGTCTCTTCCAGGTTGTCCCAAAGCCTAAAGCTTGAACTACCTGCGAAAATGATGGGGTTGCTCCCTTTTTTCTCTTTAGTACTCTCCAGTAGTTTTTCTACTTCCTCTGCAAACCTGGAAGGATCCTGGGCAGGGAGTGAGATACATAAGAACAAAAGGAGAGAAGTAACGACAAATCTCATAAAGACGGTGGTTTACGGTTTTCTAGTGGCATAGTCCTCAAGAAATCTATAAGGATAAAGCTCCGGTAAGGCACTTGCCCGGTCTAAGATATCCATTTCCTCACTACTTAGTACCATAGAGGAAGCTTCCATATTACCTTCCAGTTGTTTGAGGGTTCTGGCACCTAGTATTACACTGGTGACTATTTCTTTTTGCCTCAGCCAAGCTATGGCAATCTGAGCATGAGAAACATTGCGATTGGTAGCAATATGGTCAACTGCAGTTAGGATTTTCCAATTTCTTTCCGTGTTGCGGCGCTCCCATGATTCTTCGTGACTGTCGTCGGAATGGGTAATACGTCCATCTTCTGGCTTATTGGTTAGGCTGTACTTGCCGCTAAGGAATCCTCCACCTAATGGCCCCCAAGGTAAAAGTCCCAGTCCTTCTGCTTGGAATAGGTCGGGGAATTCATATTCAATATCCCTTTTTACCAGGCTGTATTGGTATTGGGCGGCGCAGAATTTCACGTAGTGCTTAGCTTCAGATACAGCCAAAGATTTCATCAGCTGCCAGGATTTAAAATTGGAAACCCCGATATATCGAACCTTGCCTGATGCCACGAGATCATCAAAGGCCCTCAGCGATTGCTCAATATGTGTCAAAGGGTCCCAGGCATGCATGTAAAGTAGATCGATGTAATCAGTGCTTAGTCGATCAAGGCATCCATCTACTTCGTTTAGAATGGTCCATCTTGAAAGTCCCTGACCATTTATTCCTTTACCAGAGGGAAACCTGACTTTGGTTGCCAGGATTACATCATTTCTTTTGCCTTTGAGGCCCTTCCCAACAATTTGTTCAGAGACTCCTTGGGAGTACCCATTTGCCGTATCAATATGATTCCCACCCTGATCAAGGTAGTAGGCTATTTGTTCTAGAGATTCTTTTTCTGAGGTACCTCTGGAAGATTTTTCACCAAAGGTCATGGTGCCTAGTGACAGGTCCGAAAGGATAAGACCGGTCGTGCCAAGTGTTTTGTAATGCATGTTGTTTGGATTGAACCTAAAGTTAGCAACCCAAACAACGAATTTCTATTTTGACCCTAGTTAAAAAGACGAACTTCAATCCTTCGACATTTTACCTGCCAGAAAGAAGTAAACAAGGAAGCCGAAAGAAATTGAGACAGCAAATATGCCGAAGGGGAGAGGTGAATCTCGGTAGTATTCTAAGCTGTGCATGATGATAAGTCCCACACCACCGAAGAACACTATCAGGCCCCATTTCAAAGAGCTATATCGGTTGTCGATTTGGTCTTTGAATAAATCAACAGCATCTGAATTTACCAGATCCCTTTCGATCAATTTCTTTTTCAATCTGTAGCTTGTTACAGTTTTTAAAAAGTAACCTACTCCGGCTGCTATGGTCCCTAATACACCGATAGGTAGTAGTAATTCAACTATTTCATCCATTTTTTTAAGTGTTTAATCCTTGAATAATCGCGTTTTTTTAAGTTGGACATCAAGAACTGGTAGAAATGTTGCAATAGCAGTAACATTTTTTTTGAATACCTTGTCCAATAGGTGATCGATGGATGATAAGCTACTAGTACGGAATGTCCTTGAAGGTGACAAAAAGGCATTTGAAGATCTCATGAGGCAATATCAAAGGCTTGTAGGGCACGTAGTATTTAGGATTGTCGGAGGCGCTGAGAAGGAAGAGGTAATGCAGGATGTCTTTTTGAAAGTTCATCGGAAGTTGTCGGAATTCAACTTCCAGTCAAAACTTAGTACTTGGATTGCGACCATTGCCTACAGGGAAGCCATCAACCATAATAGAAAGAACAAGAAGTACTCTGAGGCTAGAGATTTAGACAAAGCTGAGCTAGTGGAGTCGGATATAGAGAGTTACGAATCAAAGGATATGAGTTCATTTGTGCAAGCCGCAGTGAATAAGTTGCCTACACCATATCGTTCGATTTTGACGTTGTATCATCTTCAGGGTTTTTCCTATCAGGAAATTGTAGAAGTGATGGATATGCCGGAAGGAACGGTAAAAAATTATTTATTTAGAGCCAGAAAGAAGCTGAAAGAGATTCTGGCTCCGTTTGTTGAAACTGAGAAGCTATTAGGATGAAAAATATTGATGAACTTTTGAAAGAGCAGGAGACCTCTGGAGATTTTCAAACTTTAATGAATGAGTTAAGTAATTCTCCAACAGCGGAGGTGGACGAAAGCTTTTATGGTGCTGTTCTTTCCCGATTGGATCAAAGAGCTGAGTTTGCTACAAAACGATCTTTATTGTTTTTCGGTGTTAGTGTAGCGGCATTTCTAATCCTCAGCTTCGGAGGTTTGGTTTATTCTCTTGGATGGGAGAGTATTTTAGAGATGCGCCAAACCTTGTTCTATGGCCTCATTACAGCAGGGATGATTGTAGTATTTCAAACTGCCGACCAGATATTAGTAAAGCCTAAACTAAAGATATCTTAGTCAGTAGCTTCCCATTCCAAAATATAAGAGGCGGTGCTTTCTGGTCTCTCAAGGCGCATGCTAGCTGTAAATCTTCCTCTATCACCATGAGGGATTATCACAAATGTTCCAAGATGATCATTCTTACTTAGGTAATCAAAATCCCAAAGTTCAAGTTGAATCTCCTCTTCATCGTGCTGGAAAGACACGTTCATGGACAGTTTTTCTCCAGAGTTTATTTGCTTATAGAATCCTCCAGGCCAGATTTTCTTTCCATCTAATTTGAGGAAAATTTCATCCTTGTCTGTCTCATCGTTAAGGATGCAATGAAGGGAGTGTAGTCTTATTTTGGCCATGGGTTTGGGATTTCAAACGAAGATAAACCTTCTACTAAAAAATCCCACTTTCAATAATTGGCTTGTTTCTTTCACCAAGATATTGGTATGCCCAACACGCTATTTGGCCTTGGTCAGTTTGTACGGAGATGATGATTCTTTCGTACATGGGAGTACTCGCATGTACATCCTCAAATTCATCCAGTAGTGACAAATGGTTCGAATTTTTTGGGAGCTGATATATTTCCCCATGAATGACTTCCGATTGATTCTTATCGAAAAAAGCTGCTGGGAACTCTCCAAGATCGTAAAGTAGACCATTAGCTGAGGCTTGACATATATACTGTAATTCATCCATCAATAAATCGGGATAATTGTGATTATAGCTCTTTTTCAGCAACCCGTACACAAACAGTAAGCGGCTGAAATTTCCTCTGTTGATATTCTTCAAGATATCTGAGAGTTGTTTTAATTTTTTGCTATCACGTCTCGGGGAATCTCTCTTTGGATATTGGACTCTTCTCACAGTTTTGAGTAGCTCTTCCTTGATTGCATTTGTGGAGTTGTCTCATCTTGCCTAATTGGCTTGATTGCAATCGTCCAATTGTCGTTGAACTCGCCGAAGTTCAGCTACTGCTTCTTGTGCTATTTCTATTTGTATTCGAGCTTCTTCCATATTTTGTTCGGCTTCTGCTTGAGCTTGCTCTGACCTTTTCAAGTTTTCAATGGCAAATCCGGTTTGAATTTTTGCATAAATAATGAGGAATATTGTCGCCAATAGCAATAGGCCTATAAAGATGTTCTTTACCATTTTTCTAGTTTCTGTTTGAATTGAGAACGTTTGATTCTCACTGCCTTAGCTGAATATATCATGAGAAGTATCAGCGCTATAAAGATACATGTGATCGCAATCCAAAGAATGACCTCAGACCAAAACTGATTTGACTCTGATTCTTTGCTCACTCCGGCTATCAACCCTGAAACGACAAGGCCAGCACATGAGATATAGAATGAAGTGAGGCTTAAATTCAGTCGACTTAATTGACTAATCTTTTGTCGGATGATAGGGGCGAGATCTTTATCATCCTTTAGTAGCGATGCTATCTCTGCACTCAAACCCATAGATAAGTTCGAGGTGGACATAATTAATAAGCCAACACCCGGGAGTAATGTCATCGGAAAAAACCACTCTGACATTTACTTAGACATGCTATTGCTTACGAGAGTAATGTTGACACCATCTAGAAGAGCTGCAGGTGGAAGGTTATCGTCAATATTAAGTTCATAGCTTGAATTGAAGAAGCTAAATACGAATGGCACTACAAAACGCGTGTGCAGGGGTTGACCATTCTTGATTGCTGTTATCCAGTGATCTCTTGTCTTTTTGAATACTTTCATCATTTGTTCGTCACAGCCATATCCAAGACTGTTAATGATTTCTGGATTGATTGCCTCGCCATCTACTGTAACCTCAAAACTCAAAAATGACACACCCTCTATTGAATTCTCCCTTGCTTTGGGTGGATAGTAAATGTTTTGATAGATGGTCTCATAAAATTGAAGATAAGACCCTTTGTATCTTGGATAGACTTCCAGTTGCGCAACTGGATACCATTTGTTGCCGTCCTTATAGAAATAAGACCTGTCCTCTGTGGACTGCTGGAAGATGACCATGTTTTTACTATGATCGTATTCGAGGACTAACCTTCCATTTTCATAATAAGTCCAAACGCCAAACTTTTCCTTTTTTTTCTTGAGCATTTGGCCTTTTTGCGTTGGAGAATCAATCTCAACGACCTTTTGACCTTCAGAAAAGTAGAAGGAGAACAAGAGAGCAAATAACATCCAGATTTTCTTCATTTTAATCTGAGTATTTTGGATTCCGTCCAATTATCAAGCCATGACTTTGAGAATTCCTAATTTACTGCTTTTTTAGCTACAATAGAATTTCAAACCCTGCGAATAAAACACGGAAATTCGCAATTCGGTTTTCGGAAACCCAGACATCAATGGCAAAAGAGATAGCAGTTGGAATAGATATAGGAGGAACCTTAACGAAGGTTGGACTTGTAGATCGCGAAGGTGAATTCTACGGACACACTGATTTTAGAACAAAGAAGTTCTCAGATTTTGCTTCATACCTTGATAAGTTGTCGGATGTAATAAATGACCTGACCAGTAAACTGGACCAGGAAGTTGAGGTCAAAGGAATAGGTGTCGGAGCTCCGAATGCAAACTATTTTCGGGGAACTATAGAGCATGCTGCCAATCTCAAGTGGAAGGGAGTTGTACCATTTACCGAAGAACTTAAAAAGAAATACGATTTACCCATATATATTACCAATGATGCGAATGCTGCGGCAATAGGCGAGATGATTTATGGCAATGCCGCAGATATGAAGGATTTCATGGTGATTACATTAGGTACAGGTCTTGGAAGTGGGATTGTATCTAATGGAGAGCTAATATATGGTCATGATGCCCAAGCGGGCGAGTTGGGCCATGTTACCATTATCCCGGGTGGAAGGGTCTGTGGCACTGGTAGGAGGGGCTGCCTTGAAGCTTATGTCTCATCCACTGGAATAAAAAGAACTATTTATGCGCTCTTGGCGGATTCCCTAGAGGATAGTGTTTTTAGAAGTGTGGCATTCAATGATATTCATGGTGAAGATATCACCAAGGCAGCTGAGGATGGTGATCCCATTGCCAGAGAGGCTTATAGATATACAGGTGAATTACTTGGACGACAATTAGCAGACTTTGTGGCATTTTCTCATCCGCAAAAAATCTTTCTGCTTGGTGGATTGGCTAAAGCAGGAAAGTGGATATTCGATCCGACTAAAAACTACTTTGAAGAGAGTGTGTTGCCATATTACAAGGGCAAGGTTAGCATTGAGCCAAGTGGTATGATGGATATGAATGCCGCCATTTTAGGTGCTGCTGCTCTTGTCTGGAAGCAGTTGAAGGGCTAAGAGCTGGCTTGAGGATAGATTGAGCCCTTAGTTCTTAGTATGCTGCCATTGATAAAAAATCCAGTAGTTTTATTCATACTTTTTTGTTGGAAGTCGTTTACAGAACAAACGAAATAAATATGATGAGAAAATTTGGGGTATTGGTTATGGTGTTGGCGCTGCTGGGTGGCACTCCAAATGCATGGGCACAATCTGAGGAAAACGAGTTGGAAGTATTAAGACCTTTACCTGAGCACGAAAGCTCCCTAATGGTTATTCTTACTTTATTCAATCAGTATCATTATCGGAAGCTTTCACTCAATGATTCTATTAGCAACGTGGTTTTTGAGAACTACATTGATAACCTTGATCCCAATAAGGTTTATTTCCTACAATCCGAGATAGACTACTTCTCCAAATACAGGTATCAAATTGATAATGATCTGCAGCTGGGTAATATCGACTTTGCCTATCAACTCTTTGGCCTATATAGGGAGAAGGCTTTAAAGCGCCTATCTACCATTCAAGATATCTTTGATGAGGGGTTTGATTTCGATTTAGAGGAAAATTTCGAAACTGATTCCGAAAAAATCCAATGGGCATCCAATTATGATGATCTAAATGAAAGATGGAGGAAACTCTTGAAAAATCAAGCTTTAAATCTGAAGCTTTCAGGCAAAGATTGGGACGCCTCAGTAGAGTTACTGACCAAAAGGTATGATCGGGTAAGAAAAGCCATTTATCAATATAGAAGCGAGGATGTCTTTCAGCTCTACATGGGTTCTTTTGCGAATGCTTTTGATCCTCACACCACTTATTTTTCGCCAATAGCCAAAGAGAATTTTCAGATCAATATGAGCCTTTCTCTTGAGGGGATAGGGGCTCGATTGATGCAGCAATTGGATTATACGCTAGTTGCTAGTGTAGTGCCTGGAGGACCCGCATTCCAATCAAAAAAAATCAAAAAGGATGATCGCATTATTGGTGTAGCTCAAGGTGACGATGGGGAATTTGAGGACGTAATCGGTTGGCGTCTTGATGATGTGGTTCAAAAAATAAGAGGGCCTAAAGGTTCTGTTGTTCGATTGATTGTGTTGGAAGCTGAGAAGGAATTAACTGATCTGCCTGACACCATTCGAATCGTTCGAGATAAAATCAAATTGGAGGAGTCTTCGGCAAAATCTGAGGTAATTCCCATAACAGAGGGCAATGAGACCTTCAATTTAGGGGTCATTACGCTCCCTAGCTTTTATATCGATTTTGAGGCAAGAAGTAAAGGCGTCAAAGAATATAAAAGTACTACACGAGATGTAAGAAAACTCATAGCAGAATTGAAGGAAAGTGGTGCTGACGCGTTGCTTCTGGATCTTAGGTATAATGGAGGGGGATCCCTACAGGAGGCAATAGAATTAACAGGACTGTTTATACCTCAAGGTCCGGTGGTGCAGGTGAGAAATTCGGATCAAACAGTAGATATATTGGATGATGAAGACCAGGAAGTCTTCTATGATGGCCCACTTGCAGTATTGGTGAATCGATATAGCGCTTCTGCGTCTGAGATTTTATCAGGTGCTATTCAAGATTACAAGCGTGGTATTGTAATAGGTGAAAATAGCTTTGGAAAAGGCACAGTGCAGAACCTTATTGATTTGGAGCGGCCTGTCAATAATTACTTGAGCAGAATGATAGCTTATAGGAAATCTGCTGGTAAGAATGTCGATGAACTAGAAAAGATGCGTAGTGATTTGGCAAAAGGAGAAATCTCACTTGGTCAGGTGAAAATGACACTGGCTAAATTCTACAGGGTTACTGGTAGTAGCACACAAAGACTTGGTGTCATTCCTGATATAGCTTTTCCTTCACCTTTTGATGCTTTGGATTTTGGGGAGAGTAGTGAATCTAATGCACTTCCGTGGGACGAAATAGCTTCTTCAGAATTTCAGGTTACAAATCAAATTTCGGAAGAGCTCAAGCAGAAGCTCATGGTTCTCTACCAACAACATCTTGAAACAGATCCGGATCTGAAAAACTTGTATCAGGATATGCTTGAGGTGAAAAAGGAAAGAGATGAGACCAGCATTTCACTGAATTTGGAATCAAGGCAAGCGGAATTGGATGAAAATCAGACACCAAATGACTTGTCAACCACCTTAGATGATTCTGAAGTGTTTACCAATGAGGATAATAAAGAGAAACTTTCGAAAGACCCGTATTTGAAAGAGGCTTTACGCCTTCTTGCAGAGATGACAAAAGATAAAGTGGGATAAAATCCCACTTATGTTTTATATTTTCTATTCAGGTTTGGGGCTGATGTAAGCGTTTTCAGGAATGCTAAAAAAGGGTGCCGATTTTTTCTGAGTACTCAATACTGCATTTTCAAATGTCCTTTCATATCGTTTATCTGCCAGGGAGTCTCCTTGCCACACATACCCGACCAACTTCCCGGGCAGCAATAGCCCATTAACTGGTTTCCAGTCTTCATACCGAATCGCGTTGAATCTGTCTGCACGTGATTTATCGTAGTAGGTCACTGAGTAGTTGATGATTTCAAGGATGTTCTTGTCGTTGAAATAAAGGACATATTTATCTTCAGGTGCATCTCCAGTATTAGCCTCAAAAGTCATCAGCACTTTTTGGTATTCCGTTCCATTTACGGCAACTGTTCCCTGATCATCATAGTTGATGCCAGGGTCGGCCGCCAGGTAGGGTAGGCTGAAAAAATAGAAATACAGGTTGTGATAGAAGCGAGCGTTTCCCCCAAAGGCAGCACTATCTGGAGTCACCCAAACTTCATTTCCATCATACCCTATTTTAAACTCATTTGAAGAGATTAGGACTTTTCTGTTTTTGAGATCAATAACATGATGCTCCGGCCCGTCTTCCTTTGGGACATCATATTCCAAAGTTTCGAAGCTTTGCCACTTTTCTATTCCACCATGTGCTGCGAAGGCCTCATCTAAGATTGCGGGCCATCGAGGCTCTTGAGCTAGTACTTGTTCAGGAGATTCGGACTTTTGCGATGAGCAAGACCATGTTGCGGCCGCTATGATTAGGATAGAGGTTTTGAAAATATTTTTCATGATGTAGGTTATTTGGAGCAACCTTTCCTGGATTTTTTCATCTTATAACTAAAATCTAAAAATCAGAATATGAGGTCACTATTCTTTTTCACCGCAATCTTACTATTTATTTCCCCTGTTTTGGCTCAAAATGTATTGGCTAAAGAGGAGTTTGATGCTGAAAATGTCCGCGCTGTTACTATAGAGGGTCGATTTTGTGATGTTTATGTCCAGAGCGGACCAAAAGTTCATTTCAAAGGCATCATAGAAGGTAGAGGAGAGGAAGGTGATTATGAAATCCTTTCCAAGATTGAAAACGATGAGCTGAAGATAGAAGTGGAACGAAGGAGACAAGGAAGAAATCGCTCTTGGGGATGGAACAACAATACTCGGACTAAACTGGAATTAACGATTCCTGATGGTACTCTCTTAAAAGTAGATAACACATCGGGTGATTTAAAGATCGTCGGGGTGAATACTTCTGAAATTATCATTGACCTGACAAGTGGCGATTTGGAGATGGATAGAGTGAAGGCCAAAGTTGATATAGAAAGTACTTCGGGTGATCTGCAAATTGATGATTTAGAAGGTGATTTAATCACTTATAGTACCAGTGGAGACCAGGAAATCGATAATGTAAAAGGTAATATTTCAGTTAGAGCGTCAAGTGGAGATATAGAGTTGAATGGTTTTCTAGGTGATTTGGAAGTGAAAACCACTTCTGGTGAAATCTATGCTAAGCGAGGGAAAGGCGCCATGGCCTTTCGGTCCACATCTGGAAACATTGATGGCTATGGTCTTGAATTGACTGATGATTTATTGTTGAGGGCTTCTAGCGGTGATATAGAAATCGAGCTTGTAAATGATATCTCGACACTCAACTTTGATTTGGAGACTTCAAGTGGAGACTTAGATGTTGGTCGTAGATCATCTGACAAGGACATGTACATAAAAGAAGGGGAAGACTTTATATGGGTTAAAGGGCAGACCACTAGCGGAAACATGGATTTTAGAAACTGATGCCCCTTTTTCCAAACCTTTTTTGTAGAACCTGATTTTAATTGACACTTTTGGAGGTATCGCAAACCTGAATTTGACCTCCTAACATGGAAAAACCTTACATCTCAGCCGAAACCCGTCTTACTGAACTTACATTCCGATCGATTTTATTGGGAGCATTGCTTTCAGTAGTCTTGGGAGCGGCTAATGCCTATTTTGGGCTATTCTCTGGTCTTACTGTTTCGGCTTCCATACCGGCGGCGGTTATTTCCATGGCCATTCTTAAACTATTCAAGAATGCCAATATTCTTGAGAACAATATGGTGCAGACGGCTGCTTCAGCAGGGGAGTCTGTTGCTGCAGGTGTGATTTTCACGATTCCCGCTTTAGTAATTATGGGTTATTGGGAAGAGTTTAATTACATCGAGACCACATTGATTTCTATTTCTGGCGGCGTATTGGGAGTGTTATTTACTATTCCCTTGAGAAAGGCACTAATAGTAAAGGAAAAGCTCATGTTCCCCGAGGGTGTAGCAACAGCTGAAGTCCTTAAGACCGGCGAAAAAGGTGGAGAAGCTATTAGGTTTCTTATTTGGGGTGGTTTACTTGGTGGTATTTTCAAACTAGGAAGCAGTGCCCTGAACCTTTTCAGTGGACTATTTGAGAAGGCTGCCTTAGTTCAGGATAAATTATACCTCTACTTCAGTTTAAACCTATCTCCAGCGCTTGTAGGGGTAGGTTATATTATAGGTATTAATATTTCGATTCTGGTATTTCTAGGAGGATGTATCTCCTGGTATCTAGGAATTCCGATATATATACTATTAAACGGAGCTCCTGAAGGTGTTTCTGTGGATGCGATGGGCATTACAATATGGAGTTCCCAAATTAGATTTTTGGGTGTAGGAGCAATGGTTGTTGGAGGTCTTTGGGCTCTGATAAACCTTAGGTCTGCTTTGGGTCAGGCATTTAATTCAGGGTTAGAGGCATTCAAAAAAGGAAGTGAGAAAGCGAAAGACATTTTAAGAACGGATCTTGATACGCCTATGTCCTGGGTATTGATCGGGATTGGAGTAATGGTTGTTCCGGTCTTCTTTATCTATCTGAATATAATTGAAGGTGTGGGTATTACGCTGTTTTTGGCGATAATAATGGTGCTTGCGGGGTTCCTGTTTTCTGCTGTTGCAGGGTACATGGCGGGTTTAGTAGGCAGTTCTAATAATCCCATTTCTGGAGTTACTATCGCTACTATTTTATCTACAGCTTTGATGCTTCTTTTACTCATAGGTACGAATGATCCTGCAAAAGGGGCCGCTGGAGCAATATTAGTTGGAGCTGTTGTGGCTTGTGCTGCCGCCATTGCAGGGGACAATATGCAAGATCTTAAAGCAGGTCAAATTTTGGGGGCTACTCCGCGAAATCAACAGATTATGCAAATCATTGGAGTAATTGCTGGGGCAGCTGTCATTCCTTTGGTCTTGAATCTTCTTTTAAAATCTTATGGAATGGGAGTTCCTACAGAAGAAATGCCAAATCCATTAGGTGCGCCGCAGGCAACCCTGATGATGAGTGTAGCTACTGGAATCTTTGGTGGAGATTTGCCTTGGAATATTATTATGATCGGTGCTGGGATTGCAGTTGTCATTATTGCCATTGATCAGTATCTGAAAAGTAAAGGGAGCACCTTTAGAATGCCTGTTTTGGCGGTGGCAGTGGGTATTTATTTACCTTTTGAGTTGGATTCATCAATTTTCGTGGGAGGTCTTCTGGCTTGGTTTATCGATAAGGGTCATAAGCAGTTGAAAAGTCAGGAATTTGTACCTAAAGCTGCCAATGCGGGTCTGCTTCTAGCTTCAGGACTAATTACTGGCGAAGCTTTGATGGGTATTCTCTTAGCCGTATTTGTCTCATTACAAATGGATATGTCTTTGTTTGAATCAGCTCCAGGAGGAAGTCTACTCGGATTGGTATTGATGGCGGCTTTGATTTATTTCATCTATGCTGCTGTTATGAAAGTTGCTAAGAAGGGCTAACTCTTGGCTTTTAAGGCAAACATTAAGATTGCTACTCCTTTGAGTTGGCCAAGGTTGCTAGTTACTGTTAAGTAGGAGAGGGGATAACGCATCGCCTTGAAAGATTGGTGAATAAAACCCTCAATATTCACCTGCAGTAGGTTTCTTAAAGCAATTCTTATGTGGAGTAAGGAATAGCTTTTAGTGTCGAGACTCTTTTTTTGCAGGCTTTCTAAGAAGAAGAAGGTTTCTACCTTTATTCCTTCCGATTGAATGCTATTTCTGTGGACCCTGACTTGAGCTTTTGCATTTGACGACACTTTATTAAAAATTACTCCTTCTTGTAGCAGCGTCGCCCAAAGCGTCATATCTTCTGCAGCTTTTAAGGAAGTGGGGAAAGGCTTCAATAATCCTTTAGGTATCACCAAAGCATTGATAGGTGGCGGTGTTAGGAGGAGTTGATATAAGTTCAGTATTCCCGAATATGCACGTAGTGATGCTAAGGTGCTTGCTTGATTGTAAGTACGGAATAATGATTTATCCGATGACGGGTGAATCTCAGCGTTCATAACCGTGATGTGGAAAGGTTGAGAAGCCTCTTTAGCTTCTTCCAAGAATCCTTCCTCGAGTTGATCATCATCGTCAAGGAAAATGATGTATTCACCTTTGGCAAGGGAGGATCCTTCATTTCTAGCGACGGAAACACCCTCCTGATCTATGATTTCATAGAACAGGATGCGATTATCTAATTCTGATAACTCTCTAAACCCATTTTTTATATTCTCCTCGCTATTGTCATCGACAAGAATAATTTCGAAGTTTTTGTATGACTGATTGAGTACAGAGTTCAAGCAATCTTCAATAAATGAAACTCTGTCCTTCACAGGAATTATTATGGAAAAGAGGGGAGTATTCATTCAGGAAGCAATCTGACTTCCGAGCCGATTTGGATCAAACCATCTTCAATGACCTCCGCTGTGATGCCCCCATGCCCGCGCATAGCGTTGTATCCTCCTGGTCCGAGATTAGTCTCCATACGTGAACAAGGATGGCAATATCCTGTAGCTTTCATTATCGCTGTGCCAATTTCAAACTTTCGGTCTTTCAAAGCGAGCAAATTAATGCCAGATACAACGATATTCCTTCTTGTTAGTAGTGGGTCAATTTCTTGGCTTAGTATATTGCTTATGGCTTCTAAGTGTTCCTGCTGTATTAATGTTACCTGTCTTTTCTTACTGTAACTTGAGGAGAAGTGATCTCCATCAAGCCCAGAATCGGATTTTGCCTCTACCTTATCTATAGACTTAGGTAAAAGCTTCTTCTCGGGTCTCACGGAGACAAAAGTTACGGAGCCCACTTGAGGCATTACGTTCATCAACTTTTTAAGAGGAGAGTTTTCCATAATGATTCGATTTGAACATCAATCTAAAAGTAATATCATCCTGGTTGTTACTTATTAAATCTAACTCACCTTGGTGCATACTCATTATCTGTCTTGAAACACTCAATCCAACACCTGATCCATTGGCTTTGGTAGTAAAAAAGGGTACAAATATTTTATCTACTTTATCCGTCTGTATAGCTGGTCCATTGTTGGATATATCCACCAATACTTTATTGTCTATCAATTGGCTTTCAATCTTGAGAGTTGGATTTTTAACCGTTATTAAGGCTTCTAGTGCATTTTTTACAATATTGACAATGACCTGTTGAATTAGAATTGGATCTGCCTGAATATCATTTTCAGTCACCCGAAAGGTGTATTGAATGGACTTAGCTTCAATATCATTTTCATAGAGCTTCATGGTTGATTTTAGCAGTTGCTGTATGTTCAGAACTTCCAGTTCCGGTTTGGGTATTCGAGTGAGTCTGCGGTATTCTTTTACGAATTTCAACATGCCTTCACCACGTTGAGCTATAGTTTTTACAGATTCATGGATATCCGAAATATTCTCATCAGATATTTCTTCCTTTCCTTTGGCTTGATTCTCTTCATTTTCTAAGATCAGTGTCATTGTCTCAGCAAGGGAGACAATTGGAGCTACGGAGTTCATGGTTTCATGGGTCAGAATTCTAATCAATTTTTGCCACGCTTCAGTTTCCTTTTGGCTTATTTCAGATTTGATATTCTGAAAAGAACAAATTTTAAGTGGATTTTCACGCAATTGCATGGTCTCTACATTAACAGTGAGATATTGACTTTGCCCATTGACAGCCGTTTCGATTAGCTGGTTTTGAGTTTGGTCAATGTTTAGGAGTGTTTCAAGGAAGGATATGTTGGCGTTTTTGAGATTCCTCCACTTTTTTATTCTGGGAATAGCGAGCAATTCGCTCGCCTCTTGATTCATTAAGGTGATATCTCCTTTTTCATCGAAAACTATGATGCCAAATCCAATTTGATTGATAATGGCATTTAGGAAGTTGTTTTGAGCGTTTCGTTCTGTTTCAAGCTCCTTAAGGAGACTGATTACTTCTTCAAAGGAGCCATATAGCTTTTTTAATGATTTTGACCCCTCGCGATGCTCATAGTTAAGCTGATAATCGCCATCGCGGATACCAGCAAGGAACTTGCTCAACTCCAGGTTTGTCTTATTGGCATACCTTATGAATTCAGCTGTCTCAGCAATGATCAAAGAAAAAAGAATGAGTTGCGTGAAAAATAAATCTTCACGAAGGAATATTGACCCCAAAATACCAATTGAGCATATCAAGGTAATTACCCTGATAACAATGCCTAGAGAGTACCTTTTAGAGCCCATACTTTTCAAGTCTACGATATAGGGCTAGGCGGTCGATACCCAGATCTTTCGCAGCATGGGTAATATTGCCTTTGTTCTTTTCAAGTGCCTTTAAAATGAGCCCCTTTTCCATTTCTTTCAAATCGAGGGACTCTCTAGATTGAGTAGATTCTTTTAGTTGAAAGTCCCTTAGTGTAAGTGTGGTTGAATCACTCAAAATAACAGCTCGTTCAATTGCTTGTGCTAATTCCCGAACATTTCCTGGCCAGACGTAGGATTGGAGATTACTAATCGTTTGTTTGTCAATTTTCAGGGAGGGCTTCTTGTAGGACTTCTTGAATTTATTCAAGTAATAGCTAATGAGCAGAGGTATATCTTCTTGTCTCTCTCGAAGCGGAGGGACCATTATTTCAATGGTATTTAGGCGAAAAAGGAGATCCTGTCTGAATTCTCCGCTTTTCGCCATTTCATCAAGGTCCGCATTGGTAGCTGAAATGAACCGTACATTGATGGATATACTACTATTAGATCCTACCGGGGTGATTATTTCCTTTTGAAGTGCTGTTAACAATTTTGATTGTTGCACTAAAGGCAAATTTCCCACCTCATCCAAAAACAATGTGGAATTGTCCGCAGATTTTAGCTTACCTTCTTTATCGTTAATAGCGTCTGTAAAAGCACCTTTCTTATGTCCAAAGAGCTCACTTTCAAGAAGAGTCGGTGCCAATGCACCTAAATCAACCGTGACCAGGGTTTTATCTGATCTCTCAGAGAGTCTATGAATCTCTTGTGCGATTAAGTCCTTTCCGGTGCCATTCTCACCTCTGATAAGTACGGTGGCCTCAGTAGGCGCTACCTTACGAACAATCTTCATCATCTCTTGGAAGACTCGTGATTCGCCTATAACTTCTTCACTACTACCATTTTCATTTTCTACCTTGTTTATATGATTGGGAGAAGTTCTTAAATCCAACAGATGGTTAATGGATAGTAGTAGTTTCTCATTTCGCCATGGCTTCGTCATGAAATCCCTGGCACCACGCCTCACGGCTTCCACCGCAAGGTCTATTTCTCCATAAGCTGTAAGTGCAATGATGTCTAATTCGGGATGAGTTTTAAGTACCTGATCAATAAGATCCAGGCCTTCCTGCCCGCTGTTTTCCCCGGCAGTGAAATTCATATCCAATAAAAGAACCTGAAAGTCAACCTCTTTCAAAGTTGAGAAGAGCATCTTTGGATTATTGATGGTTTGTACGTATGAGAACTTTTGTTTCAAAAGCATTCTTACCGAAGCAAGAATTACGTCATCATCATCGAGCAAAAGAATGTTAGCTGATGTCTTCATATGAGCTTAAAGCCAGTCTTTAAAGTGTTACTTTTTGTATCAAAAACAAACAGCACATTGTACATATTTCATGAAAAAGACATACCTAAAACTCTTATCTGTTAATTAAATAATTGATAATCAGTATTTTATATGCTATGGCACTTGAATTGACCTGATATCGAAAATTTTGGAATATGCTTAAGAATTACTTTTTAACCGGGATCAGAAACCTCAAAAGGAACAAAGCCTATGCTCTTTTGAATATCGTTGGATTGGCCTTAGGTATTGGTTGCTCGCTGGTAATATTCAAAGTAGTGAGCTATGAGCTATCATATGACAAGCATCAAAGCAACTTTGAGAATATCTACAGAGTGGTTGTGGAGGATAAAAAACCAGATAGAGTGGACTATGGTACTGGCGTACCACATCCTCTTGGTCCGACCATGAGTACAGAATTTCCTGAGGTAGAAGAGATTGTAAGGACCCACTACATCTGGTCTGGCCAGGTCAATGTGATGGAGGGAGACAGGATAGATCAGAAGTTTATGATCGAGAGAGGTATAGTTTACACAGAACCTTCGTTTTTCAAAGTTTTCGATACCAAGTGGATAGAAGGAAGTCCTGATGGGGCTTTAGCGGACCCTAACACCGTCGTGCTTACTTGGTCAATGGCGGAAAAACTCTTTGGTGTAGACCTAAAAGATGTGGGTGAGTGCATTGACAAAACCATACAAGTAAACAATAAGGGAACTTTTAAAGTGGTCGGGATCATTGAGGATATGCCCCAAAACACCAATCTGCCTTTCAAGATCTTAATCAACTATGAAGCCCAGGCATTGACCAATATCTACTGGGAGGATGGTAAGCAATGGCATAGTATCAGCTCAAGTACTAACGTCTATTTCCTTGCAGGTGATGAATTCAATGTGAAGGGAATGGAAAATCGATTTCCGGAATTTATTGAAAAGTACCTGGGCGAAGGTCATTCTAAGGAAACGGCCTATTTAGTTCAACCTTTAGGAGATATCCACTACAGTAAGGATTTTGACAGCTACAGTAATACAGTACCGAAGCAATCCATCTACGGGTTAGCCATAATTGCCATATTCTTGGTTTTGACAGCTTGTATAAACTTTGTCAACCTAGCCACGGCTCAGGCTGCTAACAGGTCGAAGGAAGTAGGAGTGAGAAAAGCTATTGGAGCCTTCAAATCTCAACTGGTTAAGCAGTTTTTTCTTGAAGTCTTAATGATTACCTCGGTTGCTACGGTCATCTCATTAGCAATAAGTGAGCTGCTTTTTATTTATCTGGAAGAGGTTATTAGTTATAGATTGACAATTTTTCCACTCACTGACGCGACTACCTGGGTGTTTATTCTTTCAATAATGCTTCTGGTCACTTGTCTTTCCGCACTTTACCCATCTTATCTGCTTTCCAAAATGAATACGGTGCTAGCTCTGAAAAATAAAATAACTTCTAAGAATCATTCCGGAGGACTCTCCTTAAGAAAGGGACTGGTTATTTTTCAGTTTGCGATCTCCCAATTCATGATCGTCGGTACTTTGGTGATCGTAGCTCAGATGGATTATTTTCTCAATAAGGAGCTAGGGTTTGATACTGAAGCTATTTTCTTAAGCTTCAACCCGAACCCATCATCCAATAATGGAGAACGAATCAAGGAAATTCTACTGCAATCCTCTGCTATCAAGGATGTTTCCCTATCACTCAGTGCACCTACTGGTCAGTCTTCTTCACATTCCAATTTCAATTATGCTCCTCTAAAATCGGAAAGAGACTATGAAGCCAACTTCAAACCAGTCGATAGTAGGTTCTTAGACTTCTACAATATCCAGCTATTAGCAGGTAGGAAGTTGAAGAAAAATGATAGCTCTAACCTTGTGCTTATTAACCGCAAAATCGCAGACCTAATGGGATTTGCAGGAAGATATGACGAAGTGATCGGTGAGTCTGTTACCAGTGGCTGGGGCGGGGGTAAGAAAGTTATTGGTGTGACAGAAAACTTTCATACTAAGAGTCTTCACTCTGATTTAGACTATGTATTCCTGATGAACGAACCTAGCTTGCTATATGAGCTAGCTGTAAAGTCTGAGAAAGGTCGGTTCGATGAGGCATTGGCTCACTTCGAGAAGGCTTGGGAGGAAGTTTTTCCTACCTATGTAAGTGAGTGGCAATTCTACGATGAACAGCTTGCGAATAATTATAGAAGTGAACGATCAATTTCTACTTTGATGAAACTATTTTCGATTATCTCGATCGCCATAGGTTGTTTGGGGCTTTATGGATTGATTGCCTTTATTGCTGAAAATAAAATGAAAGAGATAGGGATACGGAAAGTGCTGGGTGCAAGACCTGCAAGCATCCTGGCCCTATTCTCAAAGGAGATACTGTTGCTTCTGGGTATTGCCTTCTTCTTAGCAGCTCCTGCAGCTTTTTACACGCTCAATGCCTGGTTGGATGATTTTAAGTTTAGGATAGAATTGAATCCGGTATTCTTTGGAATAGCGTTGACAATCTCTGCCATTCTTGCTATTGTCACTATTAGCCATAGAACAATTAGTTCAGCTTTATTGAATCCAGCTAAAACCCTAAAAGACGAGTAAAAACTGAAGCCTCACTGAAAGCTTTTAGATATATTTGAGATTCTGGTTTTTTGAATGTCAAAGGAATCTTTCAGCAATCGGTGGGGTATCATTTTAGCTTCTCTGGGCATGGCCATAGGAGCTGGGAACTTATGGCGATTTCCTAGGTTAGCAGGTCAGTATGGCGGCACTTTCATAATCCTTTGGATCTTTTTCCTATTTGTATGGTCCATTCCCTTGCTATTAGCAGAGTTCTCTATCGGTAAAAAGTTTAAAAAGGGTGTTATTGGATCATTTGGCTCCTTGGCAGGTAAGAAGTTTGCCTGGATGGGATTTTTTATTACCATCTGTACGCTTGGTATCGCCTTTTATTATTCGGTAGTTACGGCCTGGGCGATCCGATACTTATGGTTTTCAGTTGATAACTTGGTTTCTGGTGCCAGCATATCTTCACTGGTCCAACAAAATCCGGAATATCTTACCCAACAATGGGATGGAGTCGCCAATGGGAGTATCTACACGATTGTCATATACATACTGGTTGTCTTTGCTGGAGTGGCGGTCCTTGGTCGCGGTATTCAAAGGGGGCTGGAGAAAGCCAACAAAATATTGATACCAAGTTTATTTGGTCTTCTTCTGGTCATAGCGCTGATGGCTCTAACCCTTCCAAATGGTCTTAAGGGCTTAGAATATATGTATGCTGTTGACGTGTCGCTATTTCGGGATTCAAGAGTATGGATAGAAGCGCTTTCGCAATCTGCCTGGTCCACTGGTGCAGGTTGGGGGCTAATGATGACATTATCTTCTTACAGCCGTGAGAAGGAAGATATTACATTAAATACATTTGTAGGTGCGTTTGGCAACAATACTGCGTCTTTAGTTGCAGGCATGGCTATAATACCAGCGGTATTTGCCCTTGCTACCTCCGAGAAAGAAGCCCTGTCTTTTCTTCAAGCAGGTAATCAGTCTTTGACATTCATCATCATTCCGAAATTATTTGATGGCTTTTCAGGAGGGGCGATTCTCTCTGTGATATTTTTTCTGGCGCTTTTCTTTGCAGCATTTAGCTCTTTATTGCCAATGATAGAGCTCTTTATTAGCAATCTTACGAATGCAGGACTTACTCGAAAATTTGCTTCCGGAGTTGTGATCATCTTCTTCATCATGATCGGTTTCCCTTCAGCATATAATCTTTCATTTTTCAACAATCAAGATTGGGTATGGGGCGTAGGTCTGATATTGAGTGGATTCTTTATTCTACTTGCTACAGCCAGGTATGGTCCTAATAATTTTAAGAAAGACCTTCTAGATAAAGATTCTGATTTTGTGATCTCTGGTATTTATTTCAAGCTGGCAGTATTCCTAAATCTGTTCATAGCAGTTTTTTTAATTTATTGGTGGCTTTCCCAGGGATACAGTGAATACCCTTGGTTCAATGAAGATGGAGTTTGGAATTTGTTAGATACCTACAGTAATGCCTCCGTTGTTACTCAATGGCTCCTGGTTATTGCGATAGGTCTGGTCATAAATCGGTTTTTACACAAGAAGTTTATTTCAGATTAGCTATGGGAATAGGTAGCCTTATCAATATGGTTTTGATACTTACCGTGATAGTGGGAGGTTTCTCCTACTTCCTTTCTTTAGCCATGAAAAAAGAAAAATTAAATGAAGAAGATTGACGCTTTAAATCAAGTTGCTGCTTTTCATAAACTATTTAAGCACCCCGTTTTAGATAAGCCACAAATACCTTCTAAGGAGAGATGTGAGCTGAGAGTAGAACTTTTAAGCGAGGAGCTGAAAGAATTACAAGAAGCAATTAAAGCAAATGATCTAGTGGAAGTTGCGGATGCTCTTTGCGACTTGCAGTACGTATTATCGGGAGCAGTCTTGGAATTTGGCCTAGGAGAGAAGTTTGTGGAGCTATTTGATGAGGTTCAAAGGTCCAATATGAGCAAAGCTTGTAAATCTCTCGATGAAGCGGAACGTACATCTGAAGAATACGCTAAAAAGGGGGTAAAGAGCTATATTAAACAAGAACAAGACCTGTTTCTTGTCTATAGAGAAGGAGATGATAAAACTTTAAAGTCAATCAATTATTCTCCCGCCAATCTGAAAGAGATACTAGATTAGAAGGGCTTATAGATACTTAGACTATGGAAGTTCTGTATCAAAAGCTTCTTAAAAATATTCTGCTCCTCCGTTGCAAAAAATGCCATAAGCAAGACGTAAACTGTAAACAGAATAATCGTCTTGCTCCATTTATTCTTTAATTTCATTGTCTCGGGCGGTTGAGATTAAAATTCGTATAAAAAATGCTCTTTCGTTACGATTTTCAAAGCTAAACCAATTATTTGCACAATTGCAATACCCAGAACATGGTATTTTCCTTACATTTTCACTAGGAAAACCTTTGCATCATCATCTTCATCCAGTTCATCCTGAATAAATATGCCGTCATCGTAAACCCAATAGCTGCCACCGTCTGTGCTAAAATGCTCCGAATCCTCAATTAATAGTTCACCTCTTTTGGTTATTTTCCAATAGGTATAATCCACATCGTCATTTCCAAAAGCTTCTGTATACACTTTCAATTCATTGTCTTCTCTGAACTCAAAGTATATTTCAATATTATCTACTATGCCTTCTACCAGTCCAGAAACGCCACTTAGGATGATTTCTCCTAGAAAATTGTCTTCTTCCTCTAGTTCTCTTTCAGCTTCTTCCAAAGCTTGATCAATATCGATTTCAAGCTTCCAGGTTGTGCCAACCAGGTCTTTTTCACTAATTCTCTGCGCTTGTAGTAGAGATGGAACTGCAATGCCAACGGCAAACAGGGTCAATATAGGTAGTAGTTTCATGGTAGTATATTGTTATACAAGGTACTTATGAATGGATTATACTCATTCCTTTCAAAAAGGTTTCAAATGCATTCTATTAATCAATAATTTTGAAGTCAATTTCCAAGTTATGTTTGATAATCTTAGTGCAAAGCTTGACAAAGCCGTCAAGAATTTAAAGGGTCAGGGTAGAATCACCGAAATAAATGTTGCTTCTACAATCAAGGAGATAAGAAGGGCTTTGGTAGATGCTGATGTAAACTTCAAAATTGCAAAGGAAGTTACTGACAGCATTAAGGAAAAGGCGCTTGGTCAGGATGTACTAATAGCAGTTTCCCCTGGTCAATTACTTACAAAAATCGTAGCTGATGAATTGACTGCTCTCATGGGGCAGCAAAATGAAAGTATCAATCTTGATGGAAACCCTAATGTGATCTTGATATCAGGTCTGCAGGGTTCAGGTAAGACAACTTTCACAGGTAAGCTTGGTAATTACCTCAAAAAACAAGGGCGAAACGTTTTATTGGCCGCTTGTGACATCTACCGGCCCGCTGCGATTGATCAGTTGAAGGTGCTGGGTGAGCAAATTGATATAGAGGTATATGCAGAACCGGAGAATAAAAATGCCGTTGAAATCGCAAAGAGGGCTGTAAAACATGGGAAGGAAACCGGGAAAAAAACCATCATCATAGATACTGCTGGCCGTTTAGCGGTAGATGAGCAAATGATGGATGAGATTGAGCAAATCAAGAAAGCTATCAATCCCTCAGAAATTCTTTTTGTAGTGGATTCTATGACCGGACAAGATGCTGTCAATACGGCCAAGACTTTTAATGAGCGCCTGGATTTCGACGGAGTGGTACTTACGAAATTGGATGGTGACACTCGTGGTGGAGCTGCCTTATCGATAAGAAAGCAGGTCGATAAACCTATTAAGTTCATAGGGACAGGAGAGAAGATGGAAGCTATCGATCTGTTCTATCCTGATAGGATGGCCAACAGGATTTTGGGGATGGGTGATGTGTTGTCCTTAGTAGAAAAGGCCCAGCAGACCTTTGATCAGGAGGAAGCTCAACGCATCAATAAGAAGATGCGAAAAAACCAGTTTGGTTTTGATGACTTCCTTTCGCAGATGGAGCAGATCAAAAAGATGGGTAGCTTGAAAGATATTATGGGAATGATCCCGGGAATTGGAAAAGCGATAAAAGACGTTGATATCGATGATGATTCCCTAAAGCCTATCGAAGCCATTATCAAATCCATGACACCACAGGAAAGGTCTAACCCAGATCTCTTAAATGGTAGCAGACGGCAGAGAATAGCTAAAGGAAGTGGTACGTCTATTCAGCAAGTGAATCAATTGATAAAGCAGTTTGATCAAATGCGGAAAATGATGAAGACCATGAATAAGATGGGAGGACAAAGGGCAATGAAGAACCTCCTGAACTAGAAAGGAGATTCTTTGCCTTCTACCTGTAACAAACAGCTTTAACCGCGTCAATGGTTCTCTTTACACTTGGTAGAATTGCTTCTATAAGGGTAGGAGCATAGGGTAGAGGTAGATCCCTGCTATTCACTCTATGAATTGGAGCATCCAGATAGTCAAATGCAAATCTTTGAACATGGTGGCTAATATCCGTCGAAATGGAGGCCAGAGGCCATGCTTCTTCCACAATTACTAGTCTGTTCGTTTTCTTCACTGACTCAACAATGGTAGTGTAGTCTATCGGTCTCACCGACCTTAGATCTATTACTTCAGCCGTAATACCTTCTTTTTTTAGTTCTTGAGCAGCTTCAGTAACTAATTTCATCATCTTACCAAAGGAAATAAGTGTCACGTCACTTCCTTCACTGACGATATGAGCTTTGCCAATTTCCAGGGTATACTCTTCTTCAGGAACCTCACCTTTATCTCCATACATTAGTTCGGATTCCATGAATATAACTGGATCATTATCTCTAATAGACGATTTCAGCAATCCTTTTGCATCATAAGGGTTAGAAGGTACAACCACCTTCAATCCCGGAGTATTCGCATACCAGTTTTCAAAGTTTTGTGAATGCTGGGAGCTAAGCTGTCCAGCATTTCCTGTGGGGCCCCTAAATACGATAGGAACAGAATATTGTCCTCCAGACATGGACATCATCTTTGCAGCACTATTGATTACCTGGTCTATTGCCACAAGAGAAAAATTAAAGGTCATAAATTCGATGATAGGTCTTAGCCCGTTCATGGCTGCACCCACTCCGATACCTGCGAAACCTAATTCAGTGATCGGGGTATCAATGACTCTTTTAGTACCAAATTCATCAAGCATTCCCTGGCTGACCTTATAGGCGCCATTGTATTCAGCAACTTCTTCACCCATGAGGAAGATATTTTCATCTGCCCTCATTTCTTCATTCATGGCTTCTCTTAGTGCTTCTCGAAATTGGATAACTCTCATCTGTCAGTTATTAAATAGAACTCTGCGAAATTACATCTGACCCTATAAAAAGAGGCAAAATTGTTAGTATTCTTTCAGTGGTATAAAACAAAAAAAGCCCCGAAAACGGGGCTTTAATTTTTTCAAACTTAACTCCTCTTATTTTACACCCTCACTAACAGCGTTAGCATAGTTAGCAAACTCAAGATCGTTAAGAGCCTTATCTTTCAATTTACTGTTTCTCTTCACTGCTTCCGCAAGGTTGCTGGTGATGTCAGCAGCGTTGTTTCTTCTTGCAGCTGTAACTGCTTTGTAGTAATGAGAATCAGCAGCTAGTGCTTCAGTCTTAGCAGCATCTCCGAAGAATGTATCAGCAGCTGCATAATCTTTAGAAAGTAGGTGAGCTAGACCTCTATCGAAAAGAGCAGTTCCGTCAGTTCTTCCTGAAGACAAACTAGACTTAGCTGCGTTATAGTTTCCTTGTCTGATTTCGATCATTCCCCTTAGGGTATTGATATCAGCTTTCAAAGAGTTAGAAGGATTCTTATCGAATGCAGCTGTTAAGCTTTCATAAGCCTTACCGAATTCATTTTGCATGATGTAAGCAGCCGCCATGTTTGCGTGTACTTCAGCTGCAGCGTTTTTGTTAGCAGCAATCTCTAGCTGAGTCAAAGCATCAGCTGCCAATTGCTCTCTCTTAAGAGAAACCAAACCTTTCTGTAGGTGAGCAGCAGCCAGGTTGTTGTGTGCTTGCCATGACCCACTTTTCTTAGTAGCAGCGGTGTAGATAGCTATCTTCTCGTCAGCAGAAGGAGTCAAAGTACCAGCGAACATCAATTCTTCTTCAGATAGGGTGTCTGCAGCAACATTACCTTCAGTAATACCTTTTGCTAGTACAGCAATCTCAGCATTAGACTTCTTAGGCTTTACAGTAAGAATTTCTGTCTTAGCAGTTCTCAATGGAGGATAAACATCTTTTAAAAGTTTGTCATAAGAATCAAGCTTACGAAGAGCTTTCTCTTTGTCTTCGAATGTTCCTGTTCCTCTTACAATACCCATGATATCAGCTTTCTCTGCTTGGCCCAAACCATCATAAGAATTTAAAGCTGCTGTAAATCCAGCCCAATCTTCAACTACTGGCTTCAAAATGAAGTCAATTGAATCAGCTACACCTTGATAATCATATTTCTTCATTTGAGCTCTGTAATACTTCTCAATTGCTTCAGCTCTATCTTGAGAGAGATTACTGTTTACTCTTTCGGTACCTTCAGGAGAGTGAGTACCAGTGATAGTTACAGTTCTAGTAACGTTCTTTTCTGCGATGAACGCACCAAGGTTTTGTTGTTTCGTTCTGTTAGACGTACCATCAGTATCTAAGCTACCTACTAAAGTAGATCTGCCCTGAGGGAAGAAAAACTCAACATTTGTAGGAATAAGCTCTTCTTGATCGTTGTAGCCATGATCAGCGTAAGCCACTAGATAAACATTCTTCACAGCTTGCGAAGTAGTAATAATACCAGTTGCAACGTCCATTTTCGCCGTAGACTTGGAATTTCCATTTCTCGGATCAGACGCCACACCTTGAATTACTAGTTTACCAGGATTCAAATCATCTCTGTAATCAAAAACGAAATTTTCACTTTTTCTTGATGTAGAAGAACTGCTACTTGGGAAGTCGTCAGCTTTGAATTCTACTGAACCAACCTGAAACTCCTTATCATCATATTGATAGAAAGTGTTGATGGTCCATACTTTACCAGACGGTAACATTTTTGGAGGAAGTACCGCTGACATGGTGAATGGTACCTTGCCGCCATGAACTTCCAAAGGATCGGGATCTACTTGGAGGTCTTGTTGTTCAGCTAATTGGACCATTTTGCTCAAGCTACAGCTAGACAAAATCGCCAAAGTCAACATGAATCCGATACCGGTTCTTACTTGTTTCATTTTGATCATGA
>CAZZHO010000053.1:0-26480 GCA_964653795.1 uncultured Roseivirgaceae bacterium
AGAAGGAAAACCTTACCTATATCGTTTTCGACAGTGTTCTTTACAAGAATCCTCGTGTAGGCAATATGATCGCTGGTGACTTTATGATTGTTTACAAGAAAGGTCCAATCAGTCTATACAGGGAATACTACACTTCTCCAATTACCAGGGACAATATTGAGTCGGTTTTAACCCCCTACTACCTCGGCGAGATGGTTAAGAACTTTTACCTTGGTAGTCGCCGAAAAAAACTAATGAAGCTGATAGAGGACTACCCGGATTTACAACAGAAAATTAAAGATGAAACTGACGGCTATCAGGAGCAAGATGAAGATTTGCTGCGAATAGCCGATGAATACAACCTCTGGACGAAGGAAAACTACCCCTATCGATACGCCGATCATGCTGTATTTATGTGGCAGGAAGTCAAGTACTAAACTTAATTGGTGGTTTCAATTGCTTGCAGCGAGAAATGAAGGCCCTATTTATTGATTTTCGTACGTACTTTGATAAACCCATCCAGAAACTTGAACCATGTTTCCGAGCCTAAAGAGACAAATAGCCCAAGCAAAATAAGGTGAATAAACCAGTACAAAGAAGTCTTCAGAAAAGGCCACATGCTACTAGCCTCTTCATACTCATCCTGGGCCGCCTTCGCCTCGGAGCAAGATACCTCTAGTTCTTGAGGGTATTTTTTGGCTATGTTTTCTATCCCGGTAAGGACAGTTTTTGGATATTCACTGTTGCTAGAAGAGACCATTTTTACCTTCAACCGCGAAATATTTAAGGATATCCTCTGTACTTCCTTCTGCATTAGAGTATCAACATGTGGTGAGCACGATGCTATAGGCATTGCTGTAAATACCTGACTTAATGAGTCTATTTTTTTTGCAACCTTTTCCTCATTGCCTTTATATACTAATGGGTTCTCGGTCACTAGGTCTTGCATGAAAACGTAAAGGCTGTGCTGTATGGCGCCATTAACATAGCTACTACTTTTTTTGTCTAATGCTACATATGTCTCTTCCATGAACTCCTGTTTTATTGAAGAGAAAGTATCGATCTTAAAGACCAAAGCAATGACCATGGTTATCACAAAACCAACTGCCTTCATATTTCTAGAATAAATGGCTGTAGTACGGATATTGATTTCATCAAACCAATCTCCTAGTCGGTTTCGGAAATCGCTTGTAGTAGCAGAATGATCTAAGAAAGACGCTAGTATCGATTTAGTAATGGGATCCACCAGATTCGATATATAGGCTCCTATTTGCGTTTTGATCGTTGCATCATTTTTGCCTGAAACGCTACCATCCATAACATCCATTAACACATCCTGAAAGGTGTCTTTTTTTATCTCATAGGGCGAAAAAATGTGGAATTTAAACTCGCTGAGCCTACTAATGATGGGGTGTGAATAAAAGGCATAATACAGCGGTTTTCCTATCCGTCTCTTGAGAGAATATCTAAGTACTACAGATCTAAAATTGAAAAAGCTCGCAACTATTTCTGTTAAAGTAGATACAACCACACAAAGTGCTGTAATCAGAGCTGCAGTCTCAATGGATATTTGCAAAAGGGTCGAGATAGGAGATGTCATTACCTTTAATTTATGTTAGGTCATCTAAATGCACTCAAGTTTGGGATAGAGTAAGCCGCGCGCAAACCAAAGTCCAAGGTATCCTTCCACTTTTCATCCTCTCCTTCCGTCAAATCGAAGAAATCATTCTTTTGGATAAAAAGACCAAAAAGGAACTTTGTATTTTTCTTATAAAAATTTAAACCAACACCAACAGTTGTGGCATTCTCCAAAAACTCTGATTTGTTCACATTGTGTCTTATGTAGAAATGAGGCGCTATGAGATTTGACGAGTCACTCAAAGGGTCCGAGTCAATGATATATGAGGCATCAAAGGAAAAAATTCTCCTACCCTGTTCAATATAATGACCAACAAATGCCGATTTCTTTTCTTGTGTTGCAAAAGCATTCCCTCCAATGGTGTCATTCCTTACGAATGAGAACTCCGTCTCTTTCTGACTTTTGAAATTGTCACTCTGTTCCCATGTGTAGGATGCCCCAAAGTACAATTTGCCTCTATGTGTAATATTGACTCCTATCTCGAAGTATTCACCTCGAAACTTAATCTCACTAAAAGCCAAAGAATCAGCTGCCAACGTCCCTGCTAGCGTATCAATCCGATTAAAGTTGCTACCGAAGAGTCCTCCCCTGACAAACGCAGTACCTCGGGTTACCCCTTTATCTCGTTCTCTGTCTCTTATCTTCAATTGAATTCTGGTTCTTAGATTGCTAGCCCTGGTCGCTAGCAAACTATTCGCCTCTTTAGCTGCAACCATATCATACACAAACCGGACAATTGCTTTTACTTCAGAATGGGAAAAGCCCTTGCCAATGAAAGTGTCATATATTTCTTCCTCGTAAAGTGGTTTACTAAACATCCAGAGATGCGGCACTTTCTCCAAATCCATTGCTTTGTATGATTTCAAATTGGTGACATCCAGATTAGCTCCATTCTTTGCTATCGAAAAGTAGGTTCTGAGCTGGTCTAGTTTAGCATCTCCCGCATAAGTAGTCTCTACCCATTTCCAGGCCGCAAGCACCTTTTTTTTGATTTCACTATCATCACTGAGGTTCTTAATTTCACTATACAGAGGACGTAGAAATTTATCGTGAATGGCTGTGATTTTCACATGCTTCATCTTCATGGCACTCACCTCAGCCAAGTACGTTCGATAGGGAGATGGGTCAATATTGGAATTGACAAATGAAACTACTTGAACCTCTTTAGCATTGATATTGCTAAAGTTTTCAAAAGCTCTATCCTCTATAGGCTTAACAACGGCGCTTCCAAAAAATTCTGCTTCAAATTGGCTGACTTTATTCTGTTTCCATTTCATCTTCTTTTTAAAACTCTTGATGATTTTCAGATAGTCATATTTCAAAAGTTCATCTTCATTTATAGCACTGTTTACCAAACTTCTTAAATATGGTGCCGCCTTATCCATTCTCCAGGTAAAACCAAGGAAACCATTTACCTCGCTGCCAAAAACAAACTTTCCTCCTTGCCACAGAAAAGACTCAGAGTTGTTGGACCCTCCTTTGTAGTTAAGACCCCATAAAGGTGCGTCTACATTGGATTTAGCATCAACAAGGTTATTGACATTAAAAGAAAGCTTGTCATCTGCTGCATCGAATGTAAGCGAGCTCGGAGTATTGAGAAAAGTCGTCCTGTTTTGATCATCTCCTAAAATGAATTGTGCTTTAACACTAGAAACTAATAAAAAGCTAAAGCAGGCCAAAACCAGCGTGAACCTGCTCATTCCCCCACAGTTTCGATATTCTGAAATGTATCAGTGAGTGAGCCATCAAGATCATCAAACTCTTGCGGATTTTTCAATTTCCTTGCGCCGCATAGCGTAGCAGTAAGGGTCATAGTGGATCCTGTAGGCCCCTCGGCAGTTACCGATACTTTCGATAGACGAGCGCAATCATCGTCAACACTCACATTAAAGAACTTACCCTTGTACCTGGAGTTACCTTCATCCCTATCATCTCCCAGTTTATGCGGTGGATTTTTAGTATCCGTTTTAATTCGATTTCCGAGCTCGATAGAATGAACAATAATTTCCGTAGTTGATAGCTTTAATTCGTATTCAATAGTGGTAGTTGGCATATATTCAATATTTAATCATATCTGTTGGAGTCATAGCTCTTAAGTCAATGGTTGGATATAATCAACTGTCTTCTTAACGTCTAAGTTGATGCTTACCAGAAACTGGATCAATACCTAATTATCGGTATTTTTCAAATGACGGATGTTCTAATGGAAGAAGTTCTTGTCAATAGAGCGTAGAAGGATAAATTGTTCTTAGAATTGTACTAATTTCCAGCCTGACTGTCCACTTACTACGCCTCTTTTTCCAGTTGCTCTGCCTTAGATAACATCACTATTTCCACCACCAGTAAGGGCATCAGTATCAAGACTCCTATAAATGAAAAAATCAGGGTCATGTAACATATTCCAAAAATCAACTCAAGCCTGCCTGCAATCTTAGCAATCCGACCCATACCATCTTGGAGCCTCAAAAGTCCTATTCCCATGATAACTGAAATAGCCCCCAAAGGAATCACCGCAAAAGTCCTGAAAGCCGCTACCAAATCCATGTTGCCTTCAGTGAGGAGAATGATTGCTGATTCCGAGAGATAAAGGACTGCCACAAATGTCATCGATAAATAAGATCCAATCTTCAAAAGTTGATTTTCAAATAATAGACTTAAGGACAAAAGACCTCTCGTGAACAAGAAGAACGAAATCGCTGCAATTGATTTAATAATCACCATGGAATATGGAAGATAATAAGACCCATTCAAGTATTCTGAAAAAGCTTCCACCCCTTGTTCCATGAAAACCATCAACAGGTAAATAATCCCGGAAACCCAGGCAGGTGTAAACGCATTTTTGAGATCAGACTCTTCAGTAGTAAGCAACAACATAGTTTTCCAATTTTTAATCAAAAGTTGATTGCCGACAGTCACTTTAGGTCCAAACCAGTCTTCCTCATTTTCATCAAGCGTCTTCAGTAGAATTTTGATAGTGATCACACGCGGTGTGACCAAGCCAGATTCTATTCGCTGGATGGTCCTAACACTTACATGAGACTTATCTCTCAATTCAAGCTGGGTCAGTCCCTTAGCAATACGGATATCTTGAAGCCTTTTCCCAAGGTTAGGTTGACTAATGAATAGATGAGATTCCATAGGTTTAGTGCTTTTCTACAGAGTAAATACCAACAATCTAGTGAATTGTATTTTTTCGTCAGCAAGACTATTACTCAGGCACTTGCAACCTATCATTTTCAGCATGACACTGACACGTCATTTGCCTTACGCAAAAACCGAAAAGCAAAAAGAACACACTGATTTAGGCATATTTAGTATGTTTCAGTATCCATGAGTACTGAAAACCCAGCAACACTAAGAGATAAAAATTTTATTAAGCCTAAACGGAGTTTTGATCCTAAAGTGGATGATGCTCATTGGCAGGAACTATTTGAAACACACTTCCAGCACCTGCAGTCACTTAATGCCATCTCTACTTTGTGGATGTCGGGATTATCAAAACTGGGCATAGATCAAAGCAAACGACCTTTTGCCGAAACCCTTAACGACGTTTTCAAAGAATATACTGGTTATCAATTCATCCAAACGAATGATCACCTCATTTTGGAGCAGAGAGATTGGTATGGCCTGATCGCCAATTCCCAGATGCCACTTACTTGTTTCGTTCGTACTCCTGAAGAATTGGGTTATTGCGACGAACCAGATTTTTGGCATGATGTGATGGGCCATGTACCGTTCCTTATTGAGAAAGACTATTCGGACATGTACCAGTTGCTGGCTCGAACCTACATCCAGGCATTTGATCAGAACCGCAAGGATCTATTGCCAGCACTTGATTTTATTGGGGGAATGTTCATCGAGTTGGGGTTAATCAGGGAGACCCATGGCATCAAAGCTTTTGGAGCTACTTTTTATTCATCATCAGAAGTATTTGAAGCCTTCAAACCTGAAAATCAGGTGGCTTTCAAAGAGCAGCACTTGCATTCAGGCGAAACATACGACCGGCATAGCTTCCAAGGCAAATACTACATCTTTGATTCCCTTCAACAAGTCAAAGGGATTATCCAGAAGATACAAGACCAACTGAGATAAGACCTTCCGTTTTCTTAGTCGATGGTACTTTTTACTTCTTCCATTCGGTTGAGTAATACTTCCAACTCCGCTGATAACTCTTCAAAGACTTTATAAGCAGCATCCGTCGGTTTCGCTTCACCATTTTCCACACTTCTTCTCAACGAGCTTAGCCTGTTATTGAGACGTATCGGAAAGTTTAAAGGATCCTGAGGGCTTTGGTTTTTGGTTTGATACAAAGCTTCTTCGATTGTTGTCAACTGAGAAAGAAGCGCCTCATTTGAGTTATCAATTTCAGACTTCATCCTACGTATGTCAATTACTGCCTCATTAGCAGCCGTTTCTTTGCTAATGATCCGTCGAGAAAGCTCAAACTGCTGCTCCAGGTCTTTTGCGGTTATCCCTTCTAGATTGGGATCCATCTGAATATTGAAGTCAAAGGTCTTTGAATACTCTCCGGCAGTCAACCTGACTTTGTAACTGCCAATGGGTGCCTTCGGCCCTCGGGTGGGACGTGCACTCCAGATAATCATCCCCTCGAAGGTGGTAGCACCAGGATATCGTAAGTCCCATGTAAATTCATTGAGCCCTTTTGCAACCGTAGGAACGGTACTTCCACCCCTTCTCCACCATGGCAGGTTTGGGTCAGGTTTATACTCCAGTTGGTCACCAACGAATGTATTGATGACAGTACCATTTGAATCCAGTATCTCAATTCTGACCGAATCCATCTCTTCTTTCAAATGGTATTGTACCTTAAGGTCATAAACTCCTCTTATAGGATCCGAGGGTTTAAAAAGCACTGCGGATTCATCAAACAAACCTTTATTAACCTCCCTCAAAGGGTTGATATCATCCAATATCCAAAAACCCCGACCATGTGTCCCAAGCACAACATCATCATTCTTAACAACCAGGTCTCTGATAGGCGTGTCCGGCAAGTTCATTTGGAGAGATTGCCATTGGTCTCCTGCATTGAATGAAACATATGCACCGTGCTCAGTAGCCAGGAAGAGTAGTCCTGGCTTTTGATGGTCTTCACGTACTGCCCGAGCAAAGTGGCCATCGGCTATCCCTGCTACGATTTTGGTCCAGCTTTTACCATAGTCTGTAGTGCGGAATACATAAGGTTGCCGGTCGTCAACTTGATACCTGTTGGCCGCAACATACAGTGTGCCTGGATTGTGAATGGACTCTTCTATGATACTGACCCTGGAATATTTTGGAAGGTTCTTTGGTGTAATGTCTTTCCAGTTCTTACCACCATCTCTGGTTATGTGAACCTTCCCATCATCAGATCCGGCCCAGATGGTGTTCACATCATGATTGGAAGGCGCCAAGGCAAATACCGTCGCATAGATCTCAGGGCCATTCATATCCATGGTAATGATTCCGCCGGTCTTTCCCAGTGTCTCGGGATCTGCGTAGGTGAGGTCCGGGCTAATTTTCTTCCAGGTCTGACCATCATTAGTCGTTTTCCATATATGCTGGGAGCATGTGTACATGATGGATGGATCTAAAGGAGAGAACATGATAGGAAAAGTCCATTGCCATCGCTCCGGAAGGGAATTAGCTGGTTCTCCTGAAAAGAACCTCGGATACACCTGAATATCCCGAATCTGCCCGGTCTTGCGGTTATATCTTGTTAGAAGTGCTCCCTGACTGCCAGCGTAGAAAACGTCGGGATCAGTAGGGCTTTGTGTGATCCATCCGCTCTCACCCCCCCCCTACGGCATAATGCCAACTATCAAACCCACGAGCCTGCATATGACTCCAACCATCACTTGGCATGGCCAAAGTACTATTGTCTTGTTGAGCCCCTGCTACATGATAAGGCACATCACTGGTGGTCATTACATGATAGAATTGTGTAGTAGGGAAATCCAATGGCGTCCAGGTTTTTCCGCCATTTACACTTACACTTCCACCACCATCATTGGAGTTGATCATACGGTCAGGATTGTTTGGGTCTATCCACAAGTCGTGAAAGTCACCATGTGGCGGCTTTAGTTCTATATCGAATGTTTTTCCACCATCTGTAGATTTCCAAAAGTCCACGTTGAGGCAGTACACCGTCTCCGGATCAAGCGGATCAGCATAGATCCTCGAATAATAAAAGGCTCTTTGCCGCAGCTTACGTTCTTCATTGGTTTTGGTCCAACTCCAGCCACCATCATCTGATCGGAAAATACCTCCTTCGTTGGCTTCCACCACTGCCCAAACTCGGTTTGGATTAGCAGGTGAAACGGTAACACCTATTTTACCAATGGGTCCTTCCGGCATGCCCGGGTTACCTGTCAGATCGATCCAGGTCTCGCCACCATTTTCCGATTTCCATAGTTTACAAAAAGGGCCACCACCCCACATCTTCCAGGCTTTTCGGTACACCTGCCAGGTTGTGGCATACAATACCTCCGGGTTTCTCCTATCGATGATGAGATCCGCTGCTCCCGCCTTGGGGCTTTCATACAATATCTTCTTCCAGGTATTACCTCCATCAGTGGATTTAAAAACGCCCCTTTCTTCATTGTCTCCATAAGGGTGACCTAAGGCCGCTACATAAACAATATCGGGATTGGTGGGATGAATACGGATCCTTGAAATAGCTTGTGTTTCCTTGAGACCTAGATGTCGCCATGTTTTTCCGCCATCCTTTGATTTATAAACACCATCGCCTTGGGTGATACTTCCTCTAAGCTGAGTTTCCCCGCCACCAATGTAGACAACATCAGGGTTGGTTTCTGCCACGGCTACTGCGCCGATTGAAGATGATGATATCTGACCATCTGTAACTGGGAACCATTCGTTGCCCCCATCAATGGTTTTCCACAGACCGCCTCCAGTGGCACCGAAATAGTATTCATTGATCCTCCCGGGGCTTCCTGCACATCCCAATGAACGACCACCTCGATCAGGGCCGATGTTTCTCCATTCCATGTTAGCGTAAAAAGAAGGATCAATTGAGGGGTTGGAAGGTTGGCTAATGCCTGTCAATGCGCAAACAACCAAAGCAATAGCTAGTAAGAAGTAAGGTAGTCGGTTCATAAGGTTAGGAATGATTGTGAAAGGAATATAGAAAACTACATGTTAAAGAATAGCTTCATTTATGCAAGCGATGCATCACTGTACATCATCGGTTCACTTGCCCTTAAGAAGCTCCGTCGTAATCCTATTACATTTCTTCCTTCAGATACGCGAAGTGACGAACTGTTAAGCAACTTCGTCGTTTAAAAGTGAAACTCAGAATACTTATGGTCATCACACAGCAAGCTACCCAATGGACAGGGAGCTGAATGAAAAGGAAAAGTTCGAATACAGGAAGCAGTTTGGACAAGGTAATAAAAGAAAGTCTTCACATCTTCTGAAAATCTCCTATCGATCGACTATCAAGTGGTCAGTTATTGCCGTGTTTTTGTTTTCACCATTACTCGTTAAGTATGGGAAAGACTATCTGGGACTAACACAAAATACTAAAATAGGATCAGCACTTAATTATCCTAAGCAGCCCATCATCAGGGTTTATGCAGCAAGAACCTGGGGACCAAAAGGATTGTTCGCCGTACATTCCTGGATTGCTATGAAGCGCAAGGAAAGCTCTCAATTCGAGGTAATTCAGGTCATTGGATGGAGGCAAGATGCATTGGGCAATGTGCTGTTTCGCGAAACAAACGTACCGATTGACTCATGGTGGGGCAATGAAGCCACGCTCCTATTGGAGTTACAAGGTGATGAAGTGCAGGCCACTATCGATAAAGTAGACATTGCCATAGAGGAATACCCGTGGAAAAAGGAATATACATTGTTTCCTGGCCCCAATAGTAACACCTTCACCTCCTGGATTGGCCTACAAGTACCTGAGTTACGGCTGGACCTACCCTCTACCGCCATCGGAAAGGATTGGAGACCTCTGGAAAACTCTTTGGGTCGATCCGCAAGTGGTTCCGGAGTTCAGGCTTCCCTTTATGGATTATTGGGGACAAGTATTGGCCTGGAAGAAGGTATAGAATTGAACGTACTGGGTCTAAACTTTGAGCTGGACCTACTTGACTTAGCCATCGAGCTACCGCTATTTGGGCGCTATGAAATATGGTATTTGCTGTGCTTTCTAGGTATTTGGTATAGCATCAGGAAAAGAGTCAAAAGAACCGAACCTAAATATTTCTATTTGGAGTAATGGCAGATATCTCTGCGCATCGAAGCTAAGAATACCAATTCGCTGAAAGCATTTAGCTTTATCTCATCTTAAAAGGTGAGTCATCATGAAAGTCATCGTTACAGGAGCTACAGGCATGGTTGGAAAAGGTGTTTTATTGGAGTGCCTTGAACATGAAGATATTGAGGAAGTATTATCTATTTCCAGAAGGAGTCTAGGCATGGACCATCCCAAGTTAAAAGAACTGCTACACGCCGATTTCTCAGAATTCGATTCTGTAGCCAAGAAGCTGAAAGGTTACAACGCCTGCTATGCTTGTATGGGTGTAAGCGCTGCAGGCTTAAAAGAAGAAGAATACACGAGGCTTACTTATGATTACACCTTAGCTTTAGCCAGGGTCCTATGGCGATTAAATTCTAATATGACTTTCGTCTATGTATCTGGTCAAGGAACGAGATCTGATGGAAAAGGAAGTATGTGGGCTCGGGTGAAAGGTAAAACAGAAAATGATTTGCTAGGAATTGGTTTTCAGCAAGCCTACATGTTCAGACCTGGCATGATCATACCTGTAAAAGGTGTGTCTCCTAGCAGTAAACTATATCGCGTCCTAATCAACAACCTTACATGGTTGTTAAAGCTCATGAAAAAGCTGGCTCCAAAGTCAGTAGTGGATTCATCTCAAATCGGCCAAGCGATGATCAACATCTCTTATGAAGGCTATTCAAAGAAAGTTATAGACCCATCAGATATTCTTCAACTTGTTGCTAAAGAAGAAAAATAATTCATCACTTGTAATTAACTGATTAATAACTCATTAGCTGCCTCTAAAAGTTGAGCTTTCTCCTCCAGTGTTCGTTCCATAGGCAGTTGTGCCAGCCCTATCAATCTCCTAATGATCTCTGTACCTGCAACTTGCAAAACGGTCTGTTCAGCAAAGCCATGTTCATAGGTATGAAAGAGCTGCTGTAGATAAGAAGTATCACCTATAATCATGACGGAATGAGCCGCCATTACTCCTAAATCAAATTCTCGAAAGCCAATATGGCTAAACTCGGCATCTATAAGATATGTCTGCTCCTCTGATTGCATCCAACTTCCAGGATAATAATCACCATGGAGAAGCACATCTCCTTTCTCCAGGTATCTCCTTCCTAGCTGCTCTACCACCTGCTTAATTTGTTGGTCAGTCTTGAAAGGTGCCGCCAAAGCCTCTAAACCCGGTTGTATTGCATCCAGTGAAAACCCATTTTCTTCCAGAAAAGGCAAATGAAAAATATGTTGATGGTTGAGCTTCCGAAGTTCTAAATTGGCAGGATAGGATACAGGAGATGCGGAATGTAGGGTATTCAGGTTATCCACCAACGACACAAATGAATCCGACTGGATTTTCCTTTGTCTGTACAGATAAGTCATATCCCTCGCCTCAGAGATATACTCCATCATCATCAGGTGGTCCTCTTCATCAAACTCTAAAATGGCAGGCACTTGACCTTTCAAGGAACTGCTTTTAATGGCTTGATAAAACTGAAACTCTGTGAATATGCGGTCGACAGGAGCCTCGATATCAGGATATTTGAATACGTAAGGACGTGGCTGCTTCAGAATCACTGTTCTTCGATTCGTTTCCACCTTCATGACCATGTTCATATTTCCTTCTCCGGCTTTTTCAACATGGAGAACCCCTTCATCTTTTAGCCATCCCTTTGCCTCTAAAAGTTGCTGTATTTGGTCAATTGGTGTGTTGTAGTCTATATAGTTCAATTCTATTCTTAGGCTATGTATTATTGTTAATCTAAAGAACTCCAAAAATCCCTGATCATATCCTCTACTGCTATGTAGGTATAAGCCTCAATGGCTCTAGGACTATTTTCTTCAGGGGTTTGGAATGTATTCTTAAATGCTAATTCCGGTCGAGCCAATGCTTCGATGATGGCCACGTCCCACATGATCCATTTTGTTTTCTCTGGGTCTTCTTCAGTCCACCATCTACTGTAGGTATTCCATCGATTCATCAGGTACTTCCCAATTTCCCCTGAATCTGAAAGTTCCTGCTGTACTTCCTCTTTCTCAAAGACCAGGTGCTGGCAGGTAGTAGCGGTCATCACATCGAAATCCAGTCCCTCGGCATTCAGCAATACATCAACAGCCAACGTATCATTGCCAGAATTAAATTCCTTTTTGTCAAAGAGATTGCGATCGATATCGTGCCAGAACCCAATGTAACTCACTGTGATCTTGGGAATAATAGTCGGATCCATTAAAATAGCTGAAGCGACGTTGGTGCAGGATCCGAGAATCACCACCTGCAGCTTTTCCTGTGAAATTGTCTCATGAGCCTTGCGAATAATAAAATTGGCAGCATCTGATTCAGAAGGGACATTCATGGACTGAAGGGGTACATTACTACCTATTGGAAGTGGAAGTTCTTGGCATCCCATCATACTGGCGATATCCTCGTTGATTCGCTGGCTTTCCAGGACCGTATTTTCTGTAGCCAGTGGTGAAGTATGAAACTGTGCTGAGGTGATACCCAGAACTTCAAAATTCGGTTCTTTCAGCGCTCTTACAATCGCAAAAAGATCATCTACCTCATTTGCAGTATCAGCATCAATGATGATCGGAATTCTATCTTTTTGCTCCTGCCTTTTGAGGTCAATGTCAGACAATAAGGTCACTAGTAGATACATGAACAACATACCCATGACCAAAGATGGATCAATTTGTTACGAGGTAAACATGGGAATTATCATAATGTCCGCCAGCTAGCTTTCGTTTCAAATCAGGACTTGGATCGAAAGAGATCTACAACCTCATGTTCATCCTCGGGTTCAATCACAGTCAACAACTTCGGTATACCCAACTTATTGACTATATAAACTTTGGAGCCAATACTCCAGTCTTTCTCCCTGATCTGTCCTGGTTTCATCGGAAACCCGTAGCTGAACTTCCCTCCTGTCGGTTTTTTGCCTTTTACGTAGCAATTTATTGTTTTGGCTGAGGTGTTTTCAATCGAAAACCTGATGAACCTTCTCTCCTCTGACTGTCCCTTCCGTCTCTCTTTGTTGTATTTGGGATTGGTAGCAGCTAAACTATTTGTGTCCTGACCGATAGTTGTTGAAATTGTAAAAAGTATCAAGCAACTGGCAAAAGCTATTTTTTTCATCGCTATGGAGTTTAATGTTTTAAAGTACTATCTCCATTCTCGGGGTTTTGGTTAGGATCTGTGACAATGTTTTACATCTTTCTATCTCAAGCCAGGATAAGTTATCAAAGAATATAACTTCATCTTTAGAAGCATTGGAACTTCCATATCGCAGGAAGTTCCAAAATGTGATTTATCAATCAGGATCTGATTCGTTTAATCTATCTGCCGCCATATTATCTCTTGTATTCTTCTGTATGGCAATGGCACCAAATAGCGCCAGAATAAATGAAAAGGCATAAAAACCTTTTTCACTTGGCACAAGACTAGCATTCCAAAGGCCTATAACCAGAAGGGCCATGGACAGAATGGTAGCGAACCAACAAATACCATAATACAAGTCCGTCACAGGTAGGCCCTCTAGTCGATCCCGCACACTTTTCTGTACTGATACCACCGAGAAGAGTCCAAACATTAGAATCGTGAAGTAGTAGCCTTTTTCATTGAGTTGCATCCTTGTGTTCCAAAGGCCGACGAGATAACCGATCATGCCTGTCAACATGGCAACCCAGGAAGCTGCTATAAATGCATTTGATGTTCGTTGTATCATAATTTAAAATTTAGATGGCATCCAACAAATACTGGATGAAGAAAATTTAAGAGGCTGAAACGTGTTAGTATGGGTTGGAGGTTTGTACATTAGTGTACAGAAGTCAAGAAGAGTTTACGATGAACGAGCCATTAGATAATAGGCAAAAGTGGGTTCTAAAGGGCTATGAACTCTTTGCGGCATTAGGTCCGGAAGCGCTAAATGTGGAAAAATTGTCTAGTCTCGTTGGTCTGAATCGATCAAGCTTTTACCATTACTTCAAGAATATATCTGGTTTTGAGGAAGCGCTTTTTGATTATCACGCGGAGCAATACCAGCATATTGGGAATGTGATAAAAGACTATGATCATTTTGAGCAGCTCTTCAATGATGAGGTTTTCGAATATCGGGAAGCACTGTCTTTCCAACGCCAACTGCTGATCAATCAATCCAAACCTAGGTACCAGCAATGTTCAGAAGAGGTCAGGAAATACACTGGTCAGAAAACCTTTGAATTATGGTCCGCCGAGAATGCCGCAGGTCGTACTGAAGAGGAGCAATGGCAAATGTTTCGGGCCATGCGTGACTTCTATTTTGTACATCATGATCAGCCAAATGGGCTGGAAAACCCCAAGGAAATCATGATGTTGCTCAACAAATTCGTCAATAGAAATTAGTACCCCTTGTTTATTCCCTTTTCTACAGCCGGAACACCTTTTTCCATCCACTCCGGCATAGGCTGATCCATCAGGTAATGGTCGAAGTACTGCTGCATTCTTATTTGAAAATCCTTGATATTCTCTCTCTTAGTTGGCCAATGGGGCTCGTCATTATAATTCAGCATCCAGGCTGGTTTGTTGAATCGTCTTAGTGCCACAAAAAGCTCAATCCCCTGGTACCAAGGCACTGCGCCATCTTTATCGTTGTGCATAATCAGTACTGGAGTGTTGATCTTATCGACATAGAAAATCGGTGAATTCTCAATGTATCGGAATGGATACTCCCAAAGTGTACCTCCTATTCTACTTTGGGTATGCTCGTATTGAAACATTCTACTCAGTCCTGAGCCCCATCGTATACCGCCATACGCACTGATCATATTGGCAACAGGCGCGCCCGCTTCAGCACATTTAAACATGTCAGTCTGAGTAATCAAGTAGGCTGCCTGATAACCACCCCAACTATGACCTTGTACCCCGATTCGGTCTTCATCTATATAGCCTTCTTGTAACAATTGTGTCACTCCAGGAATTACGGCATCATAACAGCTCTTGCCAGGATACCCATCCCGATAGACGATATCCGGAATAAACACGATATACCCCCTACTGGCATAATAAGAAGGTCGGATAATGGACCTGTGAGGAAAAGCTCCATGATAAGTATGTAATCGGTGGGCATTCTTTTCATAGAAATAAACCATCAAGGGATATTTCTTGTTGGGGTCAAAATCTTGAGGCTTGTAAAGTAGCCCTTCCAATTCCGTTCCTTGTAGGGAGGTCCAACTCATCAATTCTACCGTACTCCAATTGTAATCTGATTGTTGAGAATTGGCATTGCTAAGTCTGGTTATCTTTTTGAAAGACAGATCTGAAGATTGTAAATCAGGAAACTCTTGATTACTGGATCTCGTGAAGATCACCCTGTTACTTTTCTTCGCCTTTCTCAATTTCGCCAGTTCAAAATCTCCTTGGTACAAGATCTTTACAGCTTGCTGATCATTCAGTACTCCAAAACCAGTTCCCTTTGTCCTTTCATCGAAAGTACCCACTATAGCCTTTTTCAAATCAACGACCGGGCTTTCTTTGTCGAGGGTAATGATCCTATGGCGAATACGAGATACCCTGCCATTGGTAAGGTTGATAGCATCTTTAGAGCCAGTTGGGTCTACCTTCCAAAGGTCATATCGATCGTTTAATAAGACGTATGCATCATCCTTGGTCCACCCCGCAACTCCATAAGGTCTGGGGTAATCGGGATGATCGTCCTCTTCATCAAATAGGCTTGTTGGAATTTTGTTAGAAAGGTTCACTTTGGTAGCGCTTTCTATGTCGTAACTGTACCATACAGAATCTTCCACATCGTACCACAGCAGGTAATTTCCAAACAGAGATAAGCTTTCGTACCCTCTCACACCCTTTTCTACCTCTTTCTTTTGGCCCAGATTTAAATCAAGCAGGTACAGATCTTCCCTGGGAGGGAATCCTTCCCATGTGACATTTCGATAGTAAGGCTTATTATTCTTGCTTAATACGCAATAGGCATTGACTTTATCATCATCAATCATCGTAGTAATATCTGTTGTTTCATCAGCCACTTGAATGATTTGATTGTTCGAAGGCATAAAAACGGCTAGATAGTTCTTCTTGAGATCTTCTTTTTTATTGTACTCCTGCTGTGTCATCAGTCGACCATCTTGATAGTTCCACACTTCGACCTGTATGATTTCATCTTCCAACAGAGTAGTATCTTGAACCAATGGTACTGGAGAGGTGCCGAAATGAACCTGATTACCGGTCTTTGAAAAGCTCACTTTACCATGCTCACTAACAATCCAGTCTTTGGGCAAGTTGGCACTACTTACTTTCTCTTCAGCCTTTTCTAATGAGCTGTTCCAATACATAAGTTTGAAGTCTCTTATCAGCACTTTGGTTGTATCAGTATCTGCCAGAAAAGCCACTTGCTTACCGTCTTTCGAGATGGCTTGCTGCTTGTATTTATGTTTTCCAGACATTAAGTTGGTAAGGTTCTGAGTACCTATATTATAGTGATAAACACCAGCCTGGAAAGTGCTATCAGCACCTTGTGACTCGAAAATAATTGAGGCCTGCTCCTCAGCAAACCGGTAATTAGATACGAACTTGAATGTATCTGTTTTTTGGCTTTTGAGGTCATGAATTACCAGATGGTACCCTCTATCCTTCCCCTTTTTCTTCTTTGGTTTCTTGCTCGCCTGCTTCAAGGTGTCGGCTGAATCATGAGGCATGCGAATATCATCCAAACGGTATGCAATCGTTCCTGACCATTCCTGTGGAATTTTGAAGTCTTTGATTGGGGCTATCTTCTGAAGCTCTGCCGTTTCCAAATCATAAATCCCCAGACTATCCTGCGGCATCTCTTCATCCTTCGTCTTTTTCCTTTTCAGGCTCCTTACAATTTCCAATGGAGGTGCTATTTTGAAGATCACATATTTTCCATCCCAAGAAACCCTGGAACTTTCTCCCCTAGCGTAAGTCAACAGTTCATCTCCACTATGACCAACTACTTTAAGGGTCTCATCACCGAAGCCCGGTTTAACCTGATAAGAAATAACCGAACCATCACCAGACATTTCAACACCTTCTATCCTGGACCATGTGTCCATTTCACTTGGTGTAAGTGCGGGTTTGGTTTGAGCAAAGGCGCTAAGAATGTTGATTGAGAACGAGAGAAGTAGTAGAAGTCTCATATAGGTTGATTTGAAGTCCAGTCTAAGATAGTCCAGGGTTGGCTAATGGGATCTTACTTCCACAAAGCATTTTTCTTACTGGATGCTTTTGGCCCCTCTTCATTAGTGGTAGAAACATCACTTACGCTCCAAAATACGTTATTCACGTAGAGATGCCATGACTAAGAGCTTTAGATTGGATATCTATTTAATCTCGTCAAAACATCTATCGCTTGAAACGTTCTCTCCTGCTTTGTTTATGGCTTCTGGCTATCTATGCTAAGGGACAACACAGCTTCACACTTTCACACTTATCAGTAGATGACGGCCTGGCGCATAACAATATCTACGCTCTGTATCAAGATCATGAAGAGTACATATGGATTGGTGCAGGTCCAAACTTGCACCGGTACGATGGCAACCAACTGGTAACTTATAAGCACAAAATCGATGATCCTAACTCCTTGCCAGGTGGAGATGTCCGTAGCATTTATCAAGATCGGAAGGGCAATCTATGGATTGGCTCCAATTCAGGAGGGCTTTCTCTTTTCAAAGATGGTATTTTCAAAAGGATAGACTTTGGAGATGATCAGGTCCCGCTCAAAACCAGTGTAGAGCAAATCATTGAAATGCCTGACAGTTCCCTGTACCTGGCCACCTGGGGAGATGGAATTATAATATTCAAAGATGGTGCCTCTGAAAAAATTCAACATTACTCTAATGATGTTAACAGCCTCAGTAGCAACAATGTGGTCGATCTGTTTTATGATGAAGAAAGCGAAAGGCTTTGGATCGGCACCTGGGGATGGAGGTTTGTGCTACATGGAGAATAATGTCATCCATCGAATACCCATCGAACCAGATGGGTTCAACAGTCCGAGGGCTCGTACCATCGCTAAAACCCCTAATGGCACTATTTGGATTGGCAGTTGGGGAGCCGGCCTCTTTGCTTTTAGAGATGGGAAATTTACCCAATATTCCACCCAAGATGGGTATTTGGGACATGACAATGTACTGGACCTGCAGGTTGACGGAGATCGGCTTTGGGTCGGAACCTGGGGTGGCGGTCTCACTTTAATAGAAGATAATCGCTTTTATACTTATCGAAACACCAGCGGTGACGCCAACACTATTCAATCTGACTTCATTGAATGTTTCTTACTGGACAAAACAAGATCTTTATGGATTGGCACATTTGGATCAGGACTGACCAGACTAGAAAAGAATCACTTCGACCAGCTTAGCTACAGAATACGAAATCAGGATGCTCCATCTCCGAAATTTATTAGAGGTACCATCGAAGATCAGATGGGTAGAATATGGGTAGGTGGTTTCTTGGGGATTCAGGTCTTTGACTCTGGTTCACTCAAGAGTATTCATGAGGTGTATCCATCCTTTCCTAAAATAGCACCAGTTAATTCAATTTTCAAAAGCTCCAAAGGTCATATTTGGATAGGCGGCAGCACCAATGTGGGCCTATATGTTTTCGATGGAAAGAGGCTAATTGATAAATCATTTTGGCCCAAAGTCAATTTCAAAGATTACTTCATCAACGCTATCAGTGAAACAGCTGACGGGAAAATAGTAATAAGTGCCGATGTTGGCGGTGGTTTGCATTTGATCCAGGAGGACTCTATCTCCTCTTTCTATCATGATCCTAAAAATGAAAACTCCCTGTCCTCGAGTAGTATCTATTTGGCAAAGGAGAGTTCTGATAGCACCCTATGGATTGGGACGGCTCGACACGGTCTTACAAGCTACAAAGATGGAGTCTTCAAGCGATATACCGCGGACCCTAAGAACCCGCACGCGATCAGCAATAACTATGTTTATGACATAGTAGAAACATCCGATGGTATCATCTGGGTAGGCACAGAATCTGGACTGAATCGATTCGACCCCAATACCAATCAGTTCCAGCATTTCTTCGAATCTGAGGGACTTCTAAATCCAACAATCATGTCAATGGTAAAAGATTCTGAAGGCAACATTTGGATTGGGACTCAAAGTGGTATCTCAAAAATGGACCCCAGCACCTTTGCCATCCAGAACTTTGATAGAAACAGCGGACTAAAAGCCCACCCGTTTCAAAGGGCCTCAACTTATTTAAAGAAGTCCACTGGAGAGATCTTTATGGGAGGTGTCAATGAAATGGTGATATTCAAGCCAGATTCAGTGATTCAGCTTTTGGAACAACCCAAGACCAAAATCACCAATCTCCTAATTAACAATGTCCAGGTCTATCCTGGTGAAAATAGCATCCTAAAGCTGCCAATTGAACGGACTTCAAAAATTGAATTCAAAAGGTTTGAAGGAAGTATTGCGTTTGAATATTCCAACCTCAAATTCGGCGCTGGTCCCGAATCTCGATATTCCTATCGTCTCGAGGGGTTTGAAGAGGAATGGCATACTGTCAACAAATCTCAAAGAGCTATCTACAGCAATTTGCCAGTTGGCAATTATGTATTCAAGGTCCGGTCATCTGCCAATGACGCTGAATGGGGTCCTGCAACGACATTACTCTTGCAGGTGGCACCGCACTGGTGGGAAACGCTATGGTTTCGAGGGATATTGGTATTAATTCTCCTTTCAATTGCTGTTAGTATCATCTTTATACGATTCAAGCTTCTGAAAAAGAAACAGTTGGGTCTTCAGAAATTAGTAGATAGTAAAACCAAAGATCTGCAGGAAGCCAACAAGCAATTAATGCACCTGCAGGAGAAACGAATAATTGGACAGGAAAACGAAAGACTGGCTGTAAGTAGAGAAGTCCATGATGGGATTAGTCAGACACTATTTGGCATCCGACTTATGGTGAACCAGCAAAAGGAAAAGAGTAACGGAGAAACCATAGAAGTTCCAAAGGAAATTGACCCTTTACTCAATGAAGTAATTCAAGAGACCAGGATTATTCTCAATAACCTTGGCACTAGCTATTTAACACACGACACGTTTAAGGAGTCACTCGAAAATCTAATTTCAAAGGCCGAACGCATCACCAACTCAATGATTCTACTCAACTGGCTTGGTGACGACCATGTACAAGATGTGTTGGTAGGTGCCAACATGTTCCGAATCATTCAAGAGTCTCTGACAAACGCTATCAAATACGCACAAGCGAATTCTATTATTGTAGAGGTCCACAACTTTGATCAAATAAAATGTAGCGTTACAGATGATGGCATCGGTTTCTCACAAAATGACCAAAATGACGGGCATGGTTTATCCAACATGCATGTGCGATCCAGGGAAATGAATGCCCACCTTTCAATTGATTCCAAGCCTGGATTTGGCACAATAGTGACGATTCGCAAGTAGTGATTAATATCATTTTAAAGCCATGATATAATGCTTCTTAAAGGACAGGGAGAACCATAATCTTTATTCTAGTGAGGTAATAATTTCGGACGCGCACGATCATATAATTTTGCATTTGAATGGCAACAAAGAAGTTAATAAGATCCCAGTTGGTTACGCCGGAAGGCATGGAGCGGCTAAAAGAGGAACTCAATCACCTTTGGCGTGTAGAACGTCCTGATATTACGAATAAAGTCACTTGGGCGGCCAGTCTCGGAGATCGATCTGAGAATGCGGATTACCATTACAATAAAAAGCGCCTCCGCGAAATCGATAAGCGCCTCCTTTACCTGAGAAAATGCATCGATAACTTCAAAGTAATAGAGTATCACCCTCACATGGATGGTAAGGTCTCTTTTGGTGCTTGGGTAGAGATCGAAAACGTAGAGAAGAAACTTAAAAAGCGATTGCGGATTGTTGGATACGAGGAATTAATCGGCAACAAAGACTATATCTCTATGGACTCTCCGATGGCCAAGGCACTAATGGATAAAAAGGTAGGTGAAGAAGCGATAGTAGAAACCAAAATATCCAATTTCGTATGGCGCATTCTGAAGATTGAGTACAGGAAGAGTTAGAGCATCTGCAAGGTTTCGCTGCTATCCCTCAGCGATTTTCCAAAATTTCTAGAATGCCAGGGTGATCTCGATAATAGGGATAAGCACGCCATAATATTGCCTCATCGAATTGATAAGACCAAACAGTCATACCAGCCCCATTCACTTCTAGCAATCGCGCTTTGGATCCTTCCGTGATCAGCGTATTACCATCCCGAAGGCGAGCAGCACCAGACACTATATTGGAGAAAAGGTCACTGTCAGTAAAACTCCAAACTTCTTCCGGTTCATTATTAGAGTCTGCCTCCAATGCGAAGAGGCTTGGTAGGCTAAATTCTAGTACTTCAGACTGTTGAGATAATATCTGATTGCTAAAAACTAACAGGTTTCCAGATGGTAAGAGATTAGGATAATGAACCCCATCAAAAGTAACTGGTGCGCTACTGTTGTCATAGGCAAACGGGTTACCAAACCTGTAAATCAGATCTCCACCCCGACCATGGTTACCTCCTTCTCCGGATGCAGCTTCTCTCATGGTGGTGCTATGATCTATTAACCAAATTTCATTATAGTGATTAACACTGACATAAACCAGGTCCTGTTCAGCATCATACGTCAGGCCATTTGCATGTGTGATGTCGCCATTTATTTCTTGAAGGTTATAGTTGAGGTCTATTTTATGAGGATGATCAGCAATGGACCCGAAATTGTCTTTTGTAGGGTCCTTATCCTGAATCACGTGATCTATCATATGCCATTCCCAGGTTTCTTCTTCTGTTTGGGGATCCATCTCAATGATAGCGTCAGGGAAAATATCAAACTTGCCTGCAAACCCTGCCTCGGAAGCGTCTTTCTGATTTATTCGCTCCCAGATCAAAAACATGATATTGCCATTGGGGAGCACCTCTACATCATGATGAGATATATAATCCTGAGTAGAATATTGAAATTCCCAGTCTATACTCTTATCCGGGTTTTGCTTGAATAGCCTCCCTCCAAAACCTCCGAAACTGATATAAGCAGTATCTGCTTTAGCCATGCCAATAAGACTACCATCCTCTTGTAAATAGGCGTCATTACCCAATGGGTACTGGAGATCAAAGTCATAAAAAATATCTCCTTCCCTATTGACCAAGACAGCATCACCAGCCGCATAGTTCAATAGAATAAGTAGCTCTTCATCTGGTTTAGTTTCTTCTACATCTTCTCTACAGCTGGCTAGCAACAATGTAGCAACTATGACCAGTTCCACGAATTTCCTAGTATCAGTTAAAGAGGTTAATAGCAAGATGAATTAGTCTTAAACGCAACTAAGACATCATGACTAACCAGAAACCCGTATTGCGAGGAAAGTTTCTACATTAATAGCTAATGGCTTGGTTTTATTCTTTCACCAAAGCCGTAACTATCTCCTTAGTATTTCTATCCAGGTAAACTAGTTCCATGGTTCCACCTATGGCATTTGGTCTGAACTGAATTAAGTTTCTGGCATTTCTCCGTACAAAAACACTATCAGAGACCCGAATTAGCTCTTCGGTCTGTTCATCCTTAATATTTTCTATAAAGAGTAGATCATCTTTCTGAAATACTTCCACCAATAAGTCTTCATCGCCTTGATATCTGCCTTCAATTTGCCCAATTAGGGCCTGTTCGATTTGAACTCTCTTGTGTTGTGGTATGAAGTCCTCCCAATCATAGGCTTGAGCGACTGCACGAATCACCTCCGAATTGAAGTTGGGAAAGGTAGTGTTGGTCATAACCACCACTCCATAGTCTTGATCTTTATGAGCTATCATCTCAGCAAAAAAGCCTTGATTCCAACCCCAGTGCCTGAGGTAAGTTGCATTACCTCTATCAAATATTTGCATACCAAGACCGTATTCAAACCCTGGCCCATAACTACTCTTACTATAAGGCGTCACCATCAATTCGGCCATCTCTTTAGATAGCCCTTCCCTTCTATTTCCCCCAAGGGTTTGCTGTAGGTGAATGAGAAACTTAGCCAGGTCTTTTGGTGTGGTCCATAGTCCCCTTCCTGCTGATACAGGATGTACATATCTTCGACCATTCACCATTGAGCCATCCTGCTGATAGGCAGTAGCGGCATTTATAAGCTGTTCTTCTGAAAGGGTTTTCTCAAATGTACTTTTGGTCATACCCAGAGGCTGCAACACCAGGTCGTCCATCAACGGTGGAAAAGGTTTCCCTTCTACATCCATCATCATTTGTTGAATGATTCCGTAGCCAGTATAAGAAATGTAAAAGCTCACATCAGGCTCTCGGTTGACCATAATAGGTTCATTTTCCGCTGGCGCAGTACCATTGAGAACCTGAATAAGTGTGGGTATTTCAGCATCTGGGCTATAATCAGGAGTTGCATGCAGGGTAATACCTGCGGAATGGTTTAGAATATTTCTGATAGTAGCCTTCTTCTCTTTTGTAAATTCAGTTTCTGGTAATTGCCAGGATTTTAAATAGGTATTGATGTTCTCATCCAATGTGACTTTTCCTTGATCTACAAGTTGCAAAGCGCCATATGCGGAAACGGGAATACTCAATGCTGAGGCCTGGAAGAGTGTCTGATCTGTTACTGGATTTTTGCTCTCTTTGTCCATAACGCCATAGCCTTTCGTCCAGGCGATTTCTCCCTTATAAATCACAGCTATACTCACACCTGGCACACCATAGTGTGCCATCCGTTCCTCAATATTCCAGGTTGTGTCCCCTTCTATCTGTAGAAAGGTGGTTAGGCCATTCTCTACTTCCTTGATATAATCGGTTTTTGTATCAACTCGAGGCTTCTCCGAGCATGATTGAAATAGTATGATGAATAGGAGAAGTATTATGCTTGTCTTCATTGCAGTATTGATGTTAAAAAATGGTTGGGTGAAACTTGAACTTTAGATAAATGCTGGCAAGATCCGATCAGCCACTAGTTGGAGGACCCTGATTTCCAATCTATGAACAGTGGTGACCACAATCAGGTCCAGCTCTTCGATCAAAATGATCATCTGACCACTGCCACCCTGAGCAGAGGTACTGAAGTATTTGGTACCGCCTGCTTCCAAATCCGCTTGCCACCAGTAATAGCCATAACCAATATTGGAAACACCATTATAGTCGTCGAAATTCTCGTCCTCACTGTCGGTTACAATCCTATTGATCGCTTTATTGACGTAAGATTTCGGGATCAACTGTTCTCCATTCCATTTACCGTCGTTGGCAGCAAGAAGCCCCCACTTCATCATATCCCGAGCAGTCAAACTAGACCTACTACCCGACTTAGGCAATCCGCTGACATCTGTCTGCCACCCATAATTGGTGATGCCTAATTTGTCCAACAATTCCCTTTTGATAAAATCCTTAGCAGACCCTGGAACTACCGCTTCAAGCACCTGCATCACTAGCATAGGGTCGAATTTGTATTCAAAAACTTGGGACTCCTCTGTAATAGGTTTGGTGTCTTCCAGATAAGCCTGTACCTGGCCTTGTCCTTTTACTCGAGTTGAATCAAGCTCCAAATTGTCGCGTTGTTCACGTGTCAAGCGAATACCGGAACGCATGGTAAGGGCATGATGTAAAGTGATCTTCTCCGCACCTGCTACCAACCTCGACCTATCCAGCTCCTCTAAAAAGCTAATCAAAGGCTTATCCAAATCATCCATCGACAAATAACCTAGTTGGATAGCCCGACCAACAGCAAAAGATGTATAGGCCTTGGTTGCAGATGCCTGTGGATGGGGAAGGTCGACTCTTCCTTTTAGATAATAGGACTCAAAAACCAATTGGCCTTTGTGTACTATAAGTAACCCATCAAAATTGCCATGTCGACCTGCTGCAATTTCCCTTCCTAGTTGAATCATAGTCTCCCTGTTGCCTGTTTTACCTCCTAAAGACCCAACTTCCAAACCATCTTGCCTATTCTCTGGAGTTGGATCTATAAAGCCTCCCTTCATATCAGGAATATCCCAAAAGGGTAGCTCAAACTCTTCTCCAGTCGCCTCAGGCGGCTTGGTATCATCATCCCTCTCCCCTTGAGCTTGACAGATAGTGATACATAAAGCAGTAGCTATAGGAATAAGCCACTTGACTTTCATATTTCCATTGAAGTGGGCCATTATTGATTTATTGAGTTTCTGAATCTTGGTTTACCCCAAACTTCGACCGCAGCATACAAAAAGGTCTTATCTAAGTTGCCAACTGCTCCCTGTTTGGGTGAACTGCTCTTACTCCTTACATTTTCGAAAGCCAGTCCATACTTCGGACAGCTGTCCTCGGAAAAGCTGTCTGGTGACTTCCTTCCACAACAATCGGTTCCAGCGATAGAGAGGTGTCCTTTCTTCCTCTCAACAAGGCAATAAATTTCTCAATTTCCTCACCTGCTTCTTTTTCTTCGGAACCATAAGAGATGAGGACATTCGCCTTAAGCGATGAAGGCGCGTTCTGGTTGTATTCCATCAATGTAGGCACTTCTCCACGAATAGAAGGGCTGCCTAAAACGTAATTGCGAAAGGTCTGAGGTTCATTCAATAGTATGTAAGCTCCGAACTCCCCTCCCAATGAATATCCGAAATAAGTTCGACTCCCTGAATCAGTTTGGTATTGACTTTCTACATACGGTATGACTGTATTACGAATGAAGTTCAAGTGGTTGCCGGCCTGACCGAATTGGTATTTTGCCTGATGTGCAGCATTGCTGGATTCATTCATTGAGTAATCCCGATACCGACTTACGTGGGCACCTCGCTCTTCCAGCAGTTCCTTATTGATATCCAGTTGCCACGAAATACCAACCAGGATAGTATTTTCCAACATATATTCAGCAGAGCCAGATAACATCTCCACGTGCCACATAGCATCTGTGTAATAGATGACTGGGTGTTTGATATCTGAAGTGTCTGAATAGTTCTCTGGAAGTTTGATGTAAAGCTCATACTGCCTATCAAGTTGAGTGTCTTCGATAGGAACCACCTTGATCTTAGGTAATGCTAACTGCGTTGCATTTACATTCTGTTGGCTGAAAATATCTTGAATTGCCAATAAGCAAAGTATTGATAGTAAAGTCATTCTTTTCATGTTTAGCGCTTATCGTCTTATTCTGACTAAAGTTTCATTTCGTCTTCCAACTGCTCCATGACCTAATGAACTGCTCTAACCCACCTCGAAAAAGCGCCATTTATCACGTTACTTTACAAAGTCAAAACCAATAAAGTGGGCTTAAAAGCATTCTCAAAACTTCTTTGGCTAACCATGGTATTCCTGGCAAGCTCATGCGCGCAAGAGACACCTATCTTCAAAGAATACAGGACGGTATTCCAAATAGGAGATCAGCCAGAGTGGGCTCTCAAAAACTGGAATGACAGATCCTGGGAAAGCAGATTGGAACTTGTTCCGGATGGCCAGGTCTTCTGGTCAAGGACAAAGATTGATATCCATGAGGAACCTGAAAAATTTCGACCCTATGGTCTTCAATTAGAAGTCTACGGTGAATATGAAGTGTTTTGGGATGGCATTTTAATTGGGAAAAATGGGAATCCGGGAAAAGAGACAGAATTGGCTCCAGACG
>CAZZHO010000054.1:0-3913 GCA_964653795.1 uncultured Roseivirgaceae bacterium
TCTACTAAAAGCGATGATAATCCTGCTATCCAATCCAGTGGCTCATAAACGGAGTGCTTGGATCCACTACAAATAAAGACATCAAAATCCCTGACGTCTGGAAAAAGACCATCACAAACAAAGAATGGGTCTATTTCTAAGTCGGGAAATAGCCGACAAAACATATCGGGATATGAGCCATGCTGTAATGCAAACTCCTCCAGGACATGATCACAAACCAGCAGACATGTTTTCATCTAATCAGTTTTTTAAATGGAAAGACTTGGGCCTTGTCATATGATCGTAACCCAAAGTGCTTAGAGTGCATCCATTGCCAGAATTTTTAACCCCTGTCCAGGCGAGGCTTGGATCTAAGTAATCGCATCTGTTCATGAACCATGTACCAGTATCGACTTGGTCTCCTGCAGATATAGCACGCTCATGATCTGTAGTCCATATAGAGGCCGTAAGGCCATATTGTGAATCATTCATCAAAGCAATCGCCTCCTCATCGGAGGAAACCGGCATGATCCCGATAAGGGGTGCGAAGCTCTCTTCTTTCATCAGCTCCATATTGTGATTGACATTGATCATTACTGCTGGGTTGAGATAGGGAAATGCTCTACTCTCAAACTGATTCGGAGCAATCAAATTTTTTGCTCCTTGCTTTATCGCCTGCTCCATCTGATGATTGGCTCTTTCAGCAGCAGCAACCCGCACCATGGGGCCAAGGGTGGTGAATTTGTCCAAAGGATCTCCAACGACATAACTATTGGTCAGCTTTACGAAGCCATCAACAAAATCATCATAGCTTTTTTCATGGACATAAATCCTTTCAATTCCACAACAAGATTGGCCTGAATTGAAAAAAGCGCCATCCACTAAGTTTTCAATGGCATTTGAAAGATTGGCATCCTCTGCTACATATGCCGGGTCTTTACCTCCTAACTCAAAGCCCATGTTGATGAACTTCCCTTCTGCTGCTTGTTTTACAGCCTTGCCACCAGCAACCGATCCGGTGAAGAATACTCCTTTGATTCTTTCGTCCTGAATTATGGCTGGAATCTGGCTATGCTGAAGGTGGAGAAAATTAAATAGACCCTCCGGTGCACCAGCAGAATCAAATGCTGCCTTGAATCGCTCTGCGCATAAAGCTGTCTGATCTGCATGCTTCAGGATAACCGGATTTCCTGCCATGACGGCCGGAATGACCGCATTTACTGCTGTGAGATAAGGATAGTTCCACGGCGAAAGGACCAAAACCGGTCCAACAGGCTCTTTCCTTATAAACTTCTTAAAGCCATCAGTAGCAGGAACCGGAATATCTGAAAGGGCGTCCTTCGCACTATTAATCATGAAGGCGGCCCGTTCTTTAAAGCCCCCAGTAATTTCGAAAGGGGTATATCGGATGGGACGACCCATCTGCCAGGTAATCTCCTCAGCAATTTCGGAAGCATTAGCCTGGAAATATTCAACAACTCCTTTGCAAATTTTGGCCCGATCTTGAATAGAAGTGTTTTTCCAGGGTATTCTGGCTTTTTCGGCAGCTGACAAGGCCGAGGCTATTTCCTCACCATTTGCGTATGGCCTTTCCTGATAAACAGTACCATCTACTGGCGATATGATTTGGAAGTTGCTCACGACTATTCTGGTGTAACGTATGCAGAAGTAATGCCTCCGTCCACCATAAATTCTGTACCTGTGACGTAGCTGGAATCCTCTGAAGCCAAATACAACGCAGCTTTGGCCATCTCCTCGGCTTCACCAAATCTACCCATGGGTACATGGACGAGTCTCCGCTGCTTTTTCTCTTCGGTATTCAAAAATTTCATCAACAATTCTGTTCGTAGTGGCCCGGGACAAAGAGCATTGACCCGAATATTTTCGCGGGCATGAATGACTGACAATTCTCTTGTCATAGAAAGTACGGCTCCTTTGCTGGCGGTGTAAGCAATTTGAGGCGTGGCGGCACCTAGTAAGGCCACAAATGAAGCAGTATTAACGATGGATCCTCCTCCGGCCCTTTTCAGAGCGGGAATGCCATATTTACATCCTAAAAAGACCCCTTTTGCGTTGATGTCCATGGTCAGATCCCAGATATCTTCTTCGGTGGCTTCCGCATTGTCGTCAGCGGAATGCATAATGCCAGCGTTGTTGAACAAGATGTGCAAGGCTCCAAACTTCTTCTCAGCATAGTCTACCATAGCCTTGCAGTCTGCCGCCTTGGACACGTCTGTTTTGATGAAAACCACATCAGGATTGGATAGCTCTTTTATCAGATCAGTCGCAGCCTCTTCGTTGAGGTCTGCTATGACGACTTTTGCTCCTTCTGCAGCAAAGAGCTTGACAGTCTCTCGTCCTATGCCATTGCTACCTCCTGTGACAAGGGCCACTTTATCTTTCAGCTTCATATGGTGGTGATATTCGTTTTGATGGTATTTATAATCTGTGCTAACTCCAGCCACTCGGCTTTGCCGAGAAAGCGGTCGACACGCTTAGCGGCGGTCCCCGAAACGTCGGACCGATTCGCAAAGCCTTGCGGGTGGGGCGTTTCAAATTCTTTCAAAATATCTATTGCGTTCCCAGTCTGTCACCGACGACTGATAAGCCTCTATTTCCTTCTCGTAAAAATGGGTGTAGTGCTTCACAACGCTTTCACCAAATGCGGCTTTGGCAAAAGCACTGTTCTTGAAGATATCTACTGATTCTTGCAGTGACCTGGGTACATGTGGCAAATGTTGTGCGGCGTAAATATCTCCCTCGAAACATGCGGGAGGATCCAACTCCTCCTTAATACCCTGAAGCCCACAGGCAAGTGCTGCCGCAAAAGCCAGGTAGGGGTTACAATCTGCTCCAGGGATGCGACATTCAATCCTAAATCCTGAGCCAGTACCTACTACCCGAAATCCTGCCGTCCGATTGTCGCTGCTCCAGGCAATCCGAGTGGGTGCCCAACTGCCATCCACGTACCGTTTGTATGAATTGATAGTAGGGGCATAAAATACCATCACATCGGGCACATACTTCAACCAGCCTCCAAGAAAATATTTGAAAATATTGGAGCCTTTGACCTGACCAAAATCTTCATCCCCCACAAATGTATTTTCACCATCTTTCCAGAGGCTGACATGAATATGACAGCTGGATCCAGCTCTTTCCGCATGGTACTTGGCCATGAAAGTGACCGAACAACCCAGCTTATCTGCCAGCTCTTTGAGGCACTGCTTGTAGACCACATGGCGATCAGCCATGGTCAAGGTCTCAGCATATCTCACATTGAGCTCATGCTGTCCCAGACCCCATTCCCCTTTTGAATTTTCAACAGGTACACCCGAATGCTTTAGATGTCTGCGTGCAGCAGAGGTAAAATCCTCTGTTCGGGCACCTTGCTGCAAATGGTAATCTTCGAGGTACCAACCTGCAGGTGAAATCTTGTCGTACCCCTTTTCTGCACCTTCTTTATAGCTATCTCTGAAAAGATAATATTCGAGTTCGGAGGCTGCGAAAGAACTGAAGCCAAGATCTTGTAGGTTGTCTATTTGATTTCTAAGTATTGACCTGGGTCCTTCTGCGACGTTTTTATGTGATTTGTCATCGATGAGATCACAGATGACCATCGCCGTTTTGTCTAGCCAATCAGCAATCCTCAATGTACTTAGGTCAGGGACTAGATGGAAATCTCCGTAACCCAGCTCCCAATTGGCAAAGTCATAGCCTGGAACTGGCTCCATCTCCATGTCTGTGGTAAGTAGATAATCACAGCCATGGGTTCCGTCTTCAATGGTTTCCAGAAAAAACTCAGCATCAAAGCGCTTACCCATCAATCGGCCATAGTGATCAGTAAATCCTACCACTACCGTCTCAATTTCTTCACTTTGTACTTTCTGACGAAGGTCCGCCACCGTCAGCATTCCTCTAATGGTCATGAGATGCT
>CAZZHO010000054.1:4013-17263 GCA_964653795.1 uncultured Roseivirgaceae bacterium
ACTTTCTGACGAAGGTCCGCCACCGTCAGCATTCCTCTAATGGTCATGAGATGCTATTTATTGATTTAAAGTTACCCATCTATGTTTTTATCTGTTAGAATCAGTGTTTTGAAAGTTTGATGCAAAACCTAGACTTCATATAACTCATCTGCTTTGAATACAATTACGTTCATTTTTTCCTTGATGAAAAAACGAACCAAAAAAATCAAGAAAATTTATATCCTTTCTTGTGCCCTCCCCGCCGCGCCAAATTTTCTACCTGCCCTCCTTTTCGGCAATCCATGACGTAGTTCTTCTTCACTTATTATTAAAAATGAACCAGGCAAAAGACAAAAGCAATATGCCTGCATAAATCAATGCTAAAATCGGATTGTAAACAACAAGGGCTATCAAGGCGATGGAAGCAATGATCAATGCCACAATAGGTGTAATCGGGTAGAGTGGTACTTTGAAAGGACGGTCCATGGTCGGTTCGGCTTTACGGAGTTTCAAAACGGCCAACATCGAAATGATATATAAAGTCAAGGCACCAAAGCAGGCGATGGTGATAATCTCTCCCGTCTTTTGAGTAAATAGAGCGATGATACCAATTACGGTATTGATCAGGAGTGCGTTGGTTGGGGTTTTGAAGCGTGCGTTGATATTCCCCAGGAAAGCCGGGGCAAATCCTTCTTTACCAAACTCGTAAGTAGCCCTACCCGAGGCCAAAATGATACCATGGAATGAAGCGACTAATCCAAAAAGACCAATGACTCCAACCGTTTTGAAGAGGAAGTGATCTTTGCCAAGAGATGCTTCCATGGCCAGTGGTAAAGGTGAGTCTGACAAGTTTCCGTCTACATCAAATACAATTTCTTCCCAGCCATTGACCCCAATAGAGGTCGTAAAGGTGAGAATGCATAGGACTACTAAAGTGAGCATGGCCGAACCAAAACCGATTAAAATATTTTTCTGAGGCTTGATGGTTTCCTCCGCCACATTGGCGACTCCTTCAATTGCCAGGAAAAACCATATGGCAAAAGGGATGGCTGCAAAAGCCCCACTCCAACCATTGGGCAATGGGGTCTTAGCGAGATTGGATGGCTCAAAGTCACCCCATACCGAGCCAGCAAACAGGAGCAATTCAAAAACGGCAATCACCGTGATAACTAGCTCAAACGAAGCCGCAGCTTTCACCCCATAGATATTGAGACCCGTAAAAATCAGGTATGCGACAATGGCAAAGATGACAATTGGTACTCCCGGAATGAATAAACTGAGATAGGCGCCTATAGCAAAGGCAATAGCCGGGGGAGCAAATATGAACTCAATGTTTTGAGCCATTCCTGCGAAGAATGCGGTCTTCTTACCGAAAGCTTTGAGTGCATAGTCGAATGCACCGCCAGCTTTAGGAATGGCACAAGCCAACTCTGTATAACTAAAGGTAAAAGCCACATACATGATGATGATAAAAACGGTGGCTACACCCAGGCCCAGGGTTCCCCCTTTTTCCAGCCCCAGGTTCCAGCCGAAATACATCCCGGATATGACATATCCGACGCCAAGACCCCACAACATAAGTGGTCCCAGCTTGCGCTCTAGTTTGACATTTTTATTATCTGCGATACTCATAAATCCCATTATTTGCGAGAAAGGCCATAAACAGAGGAAAAGTTTTCAAAACATCAAGAACAAAAGGTAGACAGTTTTAGTCTAACCGTACTGTAAAAGATTATATTTGACACTAGAATTATCCAAATTCGATACAAAACGACTTAAGAACTAGTAATGAGAGCACTCGCCTTAACAATCCTATTGGTTGTATCATGTTATGCCTTTAGCCAGACCCTGACCACCATCGATCCTAAAGCAAATTCCTCTGGAATTAATAGGGGTTCGAACGTAACGCTAACATTCAATCAGGCAGTTGATATAACCAATACATCAGGCACCGCATCAGTGGGTGATAATATTACATTGATTGGTTCGCAGACAGGAAAAATAGCTGGGGCCTACAATGGGGACAACACTACGACTATTGAGTTTAATCCAACAACGAATTTCAAGCCAGGAGAGGAAATAGAGGTGATCCTAACCGCTAAGGGTGGGTTAAATAGCAGTCCATTACCCAAAACTTACCGCACATTCCGGGCTGCATCATCTACAATCCAAAATATTACCGGAGCAAAAGAGACTAGCATTCTTTTCAATAGTTCACCAGGGTTTAGAAGTGTTCACGTTGCTGACGTTGATGGTGATGGAAATCTTGACGTTTTAGAAGCTCACAGCGATGGCACCATCAGCTTGCTCAGAGGTTCAGGATCGACTGGTTCCTTTTCCTCAACGACAATCTCTCAGAATAGCGGTCTAGGGAATGGAATTCAAATAAGCGCTGGAGATATGGATTCCGATGGGGATTTAGATATTGTCCTTGCTAGTAACGCAACTGACATTTACATCTTCCAAAATAACGGCACCAATAATTTCTCCAGAACTCTCAAAGTCGGAATACCAGAAATCCAGGATATGGAAATAGTTGATCTCGATTTGGATGGTGATCAGGATCTGGTTTTTGGTCATGGTCACACAGGCAAACAAATTCTTTGGTTTAGAAACGATGGTTCCATGTCATTCACAGCAAGATCCATTGCAGTTTTACCAGTTTTTGCGAACTCCACCAGCGTTGAAGCTAATGATATTGATGGTGATGGTGACGTGGATTTAGCTTTCGCCTTTAATAGTGGAGATAATGGTTTTGCCACTAAAATTGCATGGTACGAAAACAATGGTTCAGAGCTTTTTACCGAAAGGCCAATTTTTACTGGAATATCTGATGCAAGCTCTATAGAATTAGTTGACCTTGACAAAGATGGAGATTTAGACCTCATATCTGCTTCTAAAGGAGATGATCTTGTCAGGTTTCATCAAAACGATGGATCTAGAAATTTCACAGCTACTACTTTAATTTCTACACTTAAGGATCCTGACAATGTAGAAGCTCACGACATGGACGGGGATGGTGACCTTGACTTGATAGTTGGATCTGTAGGTGATGATTCTTTAAGTTTTTACAGGAATAATGGCAGTCAGGCTTTCGAGCAAATTATATTCGACGATAATCTTGGCACTAGTTCATCCTCTTTTTCAGTGGGGGATATCAACGGAGATGGTGATCTGGAAGTGGTTGCCTTAAACGATAATAATTTACGCATTAGTTCTTTTGAGCTGGGGGAGTTTGCACCACCAAGAGGTTACAGTATTGAGTTTTTAGAGAGTTCCGTAAACAGAAAGAACAAGGACTCAATCAACTTGAGAATAAATAATGCAGAACTCAACTCCACTTATAGCTTAAGTCTTGTCAGAAGTACCACTCAAAAAATTCTAACTGGAACAATCACCACAAATCCATTTTCAATATCAACAAAAGAACTTAGCAGCTTCCAAGATGGTGAAATCAGAGCTGTATTGAGACTTACAGACTCATTGAAAAATGAAGGAGCCATTGCCTCAGATACTATATATAAAGACACCCAAAATCCTACAGCATCATCCTCTTCTGGGTTTAGTATCAAACTCCTATCTAGTATCAATGATGAGACGAAAGACTCCTTAAGCTTACAAATTCTGAAAGGCGAAGAAAAATCTAAAATTAACTACTGTTTCAAAAGTGTTAATGTAACACCAGCTGATTCCGTATGTGGGTCTGCAGTCATTAACAGTGACAGTGTGGTGATTAAAGGGATTAATCTCTCTCGTCTCCCTGAGGCTTTTATTAATTTGAACTACATACTTGAGGATTCAGTAGGTAATGCCTCCACCTCACTTTTTGGCAGCTCCTCATTAAAAGATACAATCCCTCCTGTGGCTCCAGAGTTTTCATCCTTCCTATTACCTGTAAATATTGCCACCGACACATCTTACACGCTATTCCCTTTTACATCGGAAACCAGTTCATCAACTATTGAATATGTTATTACAGATGTGAACAATCAAAGTATTACCATAGACTTTACAAGTTCGAGCTTTTTGAACTTGTCAGCGTTAGCCGATGGGGCGTTGACTGTAGTCGCACGCACAAAGGATAACGTTGGAAACATTGGCCCCTCGACCACCAAAATAATTTACAAGGATACCCAAAGACCAGGTGCTTTTGATATCCAAGCCCTAAATAGAAGACTGTCTAACACTCTATTCTTCAGTCCGAACTTTGTACTGACAAACGTTGAACCAAGGTCCTCAATAGAGGTAGAACTGTTTTATTCTGGGCCGGAGACCCCTGATACCTTAACATTCTCTCATTTCCCTAGTAATACCACTGATACCATTTTTAGTAGCCAAATCATCCCTTTTGATACACCTGATGGGCGCTTTGATCTTGTGATTTCTCAAAGAGATTCTGCTAGAAACATCGGGTCTTCGAAAATTACCTTAAATGACTTTGTCTTAGACCGTCAAATACCAAACTTTTCTCAAATCCTGTTCGAGGATACATTGAGTGGAGAGGCAATATCCAATTTTCATATGGACCTTGTTATTCCGGTTATCGAGGAAGGAATGTCTTACAGGTATAATTTCAATGAATTTTTTACTGGAGAAGAGATCACAGGGTCAGGCACATTAAATAGCTCTGATACCGTGCAAAGAATAAGTGGGATTGATTTGTCACGATTCAGTTTTTCCGTGGACTTCAGCGTCACTGTTCTCGATTCTATCGGAAATGAAAAGACAATTTTCGATAATTTATTAGTCCTATCGACGCCAAACAACTACACCTTTAGATTTATTAATGGTTCTGTTAACACTAATAATGAAAGTAACTTTCTTTTCGAATTTGACCACCCCAGAGGCAACAGCACATTTTACTCCATCAACGTAACTGATGAAAGTGGGATGGAACTTGCTTTCGGTGATGCTACTGGGAATAGTACATTTTTCAGTAGTTCGTTGGATATTTCCAGCCTCTCCGACGGACTATTGCAATTCAAGTTTAAACTCATAAACGAACGAGGAGACGGGCCAGAAGAGTCAAGGAACATTTATAAAGACACAATCTTACCAAGTGGATATAGCATTGGGAATGTACCCGACAGAGTCAATTCTGAAACAATATCAGCTGTAAGTTTTCAAGCCCTTGGATTAGAAGTGGGTAGCAATTACACAATATCCTTTGCTGGAGATATAGTACAAGATTCTTCAGGTATAGTGGGTTCAGAAACTATTAATTTCGAGGATTTAGATCTAAATGATTTCAGTGATGGGGATATCACTTTATCATTTTATTTAACAGACAGTGTTGGGAATGTTGGACGTTCTGTCACAAATACCATTAAATTAGATAGAGATGGTAGTATTCTAAGCTTATTGGGCCCTGAAGACGAATTCCAACTCTATCCTAACCCAGCAAATCAACAAATAACGATCAGAAATCCACATTTCCAACTTGGTGGATTTCATCTACGAATTGTGGATGTACTTGGAAAAATTCAAAAAGTTATTTCGGTGCCGAGACAATCAGAATTCAACATCAATGTGAGTAGCCTCGAAGACGGACTCTATTTCATTCAAAGCTCTGATGGCAGGAATAAAATAACTAAACCAATACTCATTAAAAGGTAGGTCACATGAGGGGATTGTTTTAGTTTTCACTAGTAATATGACCCCTGAATGCACCTTAAAGACTTTAGAGAAATCATAACCGAAGCCTGGGCCAGCTACGATAGCAGCAGGCAAGTCCTCAATGTAGAGGACATCAGCGCAAGAGTATCGACCAACCACGTTTATCTGATGGAAATAGATGATGGATCTAAAGTGATTGGGAAATTGTCCTATTTTGGTTTTTATGAAGGATTCTTAGAGGATCATAGACTGATCAATGCGTTGAGCATCAATTTGCCTGCACCATATGAATACTTCGTATCGCAAAGCTTGACCAAGAAAGGCCAGGTATTTACGCATCGATATCAGGATAGTGTGCTGGATGCCTGGGTGGTATTCTACAAGCCCATGCGAATTGACCAGATGCTACCCAAAAAGCTTGATCTGCCTACTATTGAAAAATTAGGTGAAGAGTTAGCGAAGTTTCATAAAGCATGTGATTCAATCACCTCTATACTGCCTGATTGGTCTAAAACAATGCAATTTGATTTGGACCACTTGAAAAAGATCCTGAAAACGGATGACGGTCAATATGAGCATCGAGGGAATATTGAGACAATTCGAAGGCAAATTGAGATTTTCGAAGAAGAGTATGAAAGGTTAGGTGCTGAAAAGTGGAGGTCCATTCCCGTTTTCGTTGACTGGAACATTGGAAATTTTTCCGTGGATAATAAAGGTGATTTCTATTCTCGCTGGGATTATGATTGGTTTCGCATGAGCAGTCGCATTGTGGATTTCTACTTCTTCAGCAGAGTCTGCTCATCTATTGGGGATAAAACCAACTTCAGCTATCTCATCGATCCCCTGATGGAGGATCGGTTTATTACCTTCCTAAAGGCTTATCATGCGGTCTTTCCACTAACTGAAAATGAGGTGCTATTTATGAAGGAAGCCTATCGATTTTTCATCTTGAACTATGTTGTAAAAGACGGACGATATTTTTTCCACGAGATTTACGCTTCACAGTTACAGCGGGAGGCTTTTGAAATCTACTTCCCTGAGATTGACAAATTTGACCCGGAACGCATTTTGAAAGCACTGTTTTAAATATGGAGATAAGGAAGTTTGAGGAGATAGCTGAAAAGTATAAAGTCATATTTTTTGATTCTTATGGAGTACTGAGAGACTACTCAGGATCGATAGATGGAGTGGACAAAACATTCCAATGGATTCGAGACAAAGGCAAGCATTTCTTCATACTGACGAATGACGCATCCAGGAGTCCGCAACAGCTGGCTGCTGCTTATCACAAGCTAGGCCATGACATCATCGAGACAGATGACATGATCTCCTCTGGCATGTTGGCCAGGAAGTTTTTGAAACGTAAAGTGAAGTCGGGAAAGGTCGTATATGTGGGTCCAAAAACCGCCGCCTACTTCATAGAATCTATAGGGTTGGAAGCAGTACATGTAAGTGACTTGAACCTTCAGAGCCTGGAAGGAATAAGGGCATTGGCGCTATTGGATGACGAAGGATTTGACTGGCAAGTCGATTTAAACAAAGTCGTGAACCTGTTACGATTCAGGAACATACCGGTTATTGTTGCAAATACAGACATGGGCTACCCTAGCTCGAAAAGAAATGTAGCCATTGCCATCGGGGGTATTGCCGAAATGATAGAGAAGCTAGTAGGCAAGGTGTTCATCAAGTTTGGAAAGCCTGGCGCTCAGATGTTCAATTTCGCCTTCAACCATTTTGAGAAATTTGGGGTAAAAGCTGACCTGGAGGATGTTCTAATGGTGGGGGATACATTGACCACTGATATCGTAGGAGGCAATAAATATGGACTGGATACGGCCCTCGTGTTGACAGGAAATACCCTACAGGAAGATGCAGAAATCCTAATAAAATCAACGGGCATTAGCCCAACTTATGTCTTAGAAACAGCTGGAATCGTAAAATGAAAAAAGTATACTATCTCTCGACCTGCAACACTTGTAAAAGGATCATGGATGAATTGGGTGACAAGCTCTATGATTTCGAGCAACAAGACATCAAAACCAATAAGATCACTGGGGAGCAAATCGACCAAATGGGGGCTTTGGCTGAGAATTTCGAGTCTTTATTTTCCCGGAAGGCGATGAAATACAGGTCCATGGGACTTGGAGAAAAAAACCTTACCGAATCCGACTATCGTCAATTGATCGTAGATGAATATACTTTCTTAAAGAGGCCCGTTTTCATTGTAGGAGATCAAATATTTATTGGAAACAGTAAGAAGGTGATAGCCGCATTGTCCGCTGTTTTATAATCGTTATCTCCAGCTAAATTCCCAGTCTTTGATGTGAAAAACCTTCACCTCTTTTATTCTGGGAGCTATTTTTCTACCTAGCAAAACAAGACCCGCTCCAGTTGCCATTAAACCTACACCAACTGCTCCTTGCAATGCGGTATCGTCTTCCCCCTCCGTTGCCACAGCAGCAAGGGCAATGCCAGTGATAAAGGATAAAGTGCCAGCGGCTATAAGCGGAAATGCTGCGACTTTTTCAGGTCTGAATTTCTTAGCCTCAATAAACCCCACATCAGAAAGTGCAATGGACTCAGTCCCCATGATGAGCATACGACCTCTCCGATGCACTTTGCCTTCAAATACTCTTCCATCTCGGGTACCAATAGCCGTAATCTTCTTGATTTTTACCCGATATTCCTGACTGCTTTCCTTCTCACTTATAAGTAGTTTTTGAGATAATACCTGAGGACAGAAAAAACCAAAAAAAATCAGCGTTATGAAAATTCTCACCATGCCAGGTGCACAATCAAGAATTCGGCCAAAAACTTTAAAGATTTACCAAGTACCAATAAATAGGCATCCCTAAAGTGATATTTAGGGGAAAAGTAATAGCTAGGGCCATGGGCAAATACAGTCCGGGGTTTGCTTTAGGTACTGCCATTTTCATAGCGGCAGGTACTGCAATGTAAGAGGCACTGGAAGCCAAAATTGCGAACAGGAATCGGTCCCCCACAACCTCAGAAACAGTAGAAGTAAGCAAGGCTGTAACAGATCCATTCACTAACGGCATCATGACTGCAAAAACAATGGGGGTCTTCCCTTTCTCCCAAAATGCAGCCAGTTTCTTCCCACTAGTAATTCCCATGTCCAATAAGAACACAGCCAAAAATCCTTTGAAAATATCCGTAGTAAAGGGCTTAATGCCCTGGGCCTGGGCGTCACTGGCTAAAAATCCAATTAGCAGGCTTCCCATGATTAAAAAGACACTGCCATTGGTGAAAGAGTGCTTTATTACCCTATTCATGGGAATCTCAATGAGATTATCCTTTTGGCACAACGCAACTAAGGATAGGCCCACTATGATAGATGGCGCTTCCATGATGGCCATAACCGCTACCATATGACCACCGAAGTGTTCACCTTTCATCTCTAAATAGCTGACACTGGTGACGAAGGTAACTGCACTTACAGAACCATATGCTGCCGCTATGGCACCAGCATTGTGTACACCAAGTTTTTTCCGAAGTAGAAAGAAAGATATCACCGGCACCACCACTGCCATGGCGATACCCAATAAAATACCCCACGCTATACCCATATCAAGGGGGCTGTGGGCTAGTTCTTGCCCTCCTTTGAATCCAATGGAGAAAAGGAGGTAAATAGAAATGAATTTTGAAGAGTTCTCGGGAATGGCCAGATCACTTTTTAAGTGAACTGCCGCCACACCGAGGAAAAAGAATAAAAGTGCTGGATTTGTGAGATTCTCAAGAATCAGACTAAGATTCATGCAATCTGCTCAACTTGCTTTTTTCCGGCACCTTGTTGAATTTTCTTGATCTCAACAACACAATTGATCTTCAACATATCATAATCCTGCTTTGTCAAAGCCATATCCTGTTGCAGTTGCTCTTTAGTAAGTTGTAGCTCACCAATTCTTCGATCGATTTGTTCCACACTTTCACCTCTCTCTTGAGTACCGAATCTTTTTCTCGTTAAGAATTTGATTTTGGTGTCCAACAAGAAATTTAAAACCTCCGCTGCTTCATCAGGAGAGTATTCATTGTCGATTAATCTGTAACCTTCCATAATTTTTAATTGCAAAGTTGGCAGATCGATATCATAAACAACATTTAATGTTTTGATGTTTATGTTTAAAAAAAGTAATGCATTACACGCTACAACAACTAAAAATTTTCCAGAAAATATCTGAAAATCAGAGTATTACGAAAACAGCAGATGAATTACACTTAACGCAACCAGCTATATCAATTCAGCTCAAAAAATTTCAGGAGCAGTTTGACATTCCTTTGGTAGAGAATATCGGCCGAAGAATATTTATTACTGATTTTGGAAAGGAAGTCGCTGAGTCCACCGCCAAAATTTTGGAGGAGGTGGATAGCATTAAATATAAAGCGCTCGCTCATCAAGGATACTTACACGGCAATCTGAAAGTATCGGTGGTTTCTACTGGCAAATACGTGATGCCATACTTTCTGACTGACTTCATCCATAATCATCCTGGGGTGGACTTAACGATGGATGTAACAAACAGAACTCGGGTAATTGAGTCATTGGAAAAGAATGAAGTTGATTTTGCGATGGTTTCGGTATTACCAGATCAGTTACAGGTAGAGGCCGAAGGTTTGATGGAGAACAAACTGTATTTCGTAGGCTCGTCGAAAGTGGAATCCAACTCCAAAAAACTAAGCCCAAAAGACTTGAAGGACCTGCCCATGATTTTTCGAGAAAAGGGATCTGCTACAAGGCGGGCAATGGAGACTTTCCTCAAAGAACATGATATAGTCCCATCCAAGTCCATGGAATTGACTTCCAACGAGGCAGTGAAACAGGCGCTTATTGCCAAGCTAGGTTACTCACTGATGCCGATCATTGGTATACGAAACGCCCTGGAAAAAGAAGATCTTTTCGTGATTCCTGTCAAAGACCTACCAGTCATTACCAATTGGAATCTAGTATGGCTGAAAGGCAAGAGGTTTTCTCCTGTGGCGCTGGCTTACCTGGAGAACTTAAGAGCGCACAAGCAGAAAGTAATAGAAGAGAACTTCGGATGGTACAAAGACCTGAAATTCAATTGAGAGACACGCGAGATTTTAAAATGTGCCTGGCAATGTGAATTCTATTTTTGACCGTGCCTAAAGGAATCTTCAATCGATCTGCGATTTCATGATACTTATGGCCCCGGAAAAAAAGCATAAAAGACTCTTTGTGCTTGTCCTCTAACCTTTCAATCTGTTGATGAATCTCTTCTTCCAATAGCGTTTGATAACCAGAATTATCCGTCTCTAACCCCGCCAACTTAGATACCACACTTTCTCCGTAAAAATCCTCGCTGACCATCACCTTTTTCTTACGGTGGTAGTTGTTGATATAAATGTTGGTCATAATTCTTCTCAGCCACCCTGAGAAGGAGTAATCATAGAGATACTTATCTTTGAATCGATAGCCCCTAATAAGTGTATCTTGGTACAGGTCCTTCGCATCATCTCTATTCTTGGTGAGGTTGAGCGCATGACCTAACAAGGCCTTGTGATTCTCAGCGACTTTCAATTCAAATTCCTGATCTGTTAACACACTAGCTTCCATGATTTTCTTGATTTGTTTGTAAGTACTTTTTCTTGATCCACTCTCTTAAGTGATTTGACTCCAGTCGATTCATCCTGCGACTTACCTTTCGATACTCCTTCCAAAAGAGCCTCTTATCGAAGCTCACATTCTTCAGAATTTGCTTACTAAAAGCCAACATCACTGTCTCCATCCCATTTATAAGTTTTATGTAATACTGCTATTAATAATATTAATACTTCTTATAATGATAGTAATGCTATCTATAACGAAGGTATTACATTTTTGTTCTGAAGCATCGAGATTTCTCAATTTTTCCTGAATTAGCTAGTGGCAGTTGTATGTTTGTCAGGCTAAAAATCGAAGCGCATGAGCATAAAATGGCAACAAGTAATGTGGGGGTCGATCATTCTTGTCCTGCTAATCCTGATAGGCACTAGCATCTACTACCTACTTGGAGGCTTCAAGGAAGTGGAGGTGTACGAAGTGCCGGGTGAAAAAAGGAACATTGTTGGCAAGTACTTTCGAGGTTATTATGCACATCCAGACCTGGAATCTATCTGGCAAGAAACTCAGCAACTATTGCAATCTGGCAGCCTAACTGGGGAGCTCGTAGTGGTGAATTACCAAAACGACTCTCTCGATAACGATGAAGTTGAACAGTTTATAGGTATTTCTTTATCAGGTGGTATGGCGGAAATTCCGGCAGGGTATGACGTCTTAGAAATCAATACTTCTCAAAAGCTTGCCATTTACCTGAGTATGCACCCTCTGGTAAGACCCAATCCCATCACCATTGAAAATATGTTTGCAGATTATGCTGCAGGAAAAGAGCTATCAACCGAGCCTCTGACAATAGAAATTCATTTCCCGGATAATAGCATGAGCATTGAGACACCCATTCAATAGCTACTTGTCCAGGAAGGATTCAACCCTGAGCTTGACATTTTCCCTGATGTTCAGGTAAAACAGGTTGTAATCGGCGATATGGTAGCGATTCCAGTTCATCAGGAAATTACCGAAGAACTTCGGCTTACTTATCCAAAGCACACCTTTATAATTTTGAGCATCATTTACTTCGGGCTTGATGGATTTATAATTTCTAAGAACAGCGCCTTTGTTCTTGGTAGCAGGTGCATAGGATTCATCTAGTCGCCAATTTAGTGGGTTTGTGCTGGCGGCATTTTGGTACCTCACCTTAAAAGATTCAGGGTACCAGTCTCGAGCATAGGTATTCCAGCTGATCCAACAGCCCGTTTCATCAGGTTGTTGACATGGACTTACCTCCTCAAAAGAATCATAAGCCAATGGCATACCGACCAAATAAGCAGCCACAAGCTGGTCGGCTAAATCCTTCCCATCAAAATATTCCTGAATCAGTCTGGCCGCATGCAAAGTGCCTTGACTATGAGACCCAATGATGATGGGTCTGCCCTGGTTAAAGTTCTCCAGGTAATATTCAAAGGCAGCCTTTACATCCTGGTAGGCATTGTCCAGCGCCTTCTGCTTCAGAATCAAATCCTTCGTGAGGAACACATTGTAATGTGCCTGTCGGTATAACGGGGCATACACTTTGGCTGACCCATTGAATACCGTTGCTTGATTCTTGATGGTGCTTTCAGCGATTTGAGTGTTCAACTTTTCATCTTCCACACTGGCATTCCAGGGGTTGGCCTCTTGTTGTTTGCCGGAATAAATAGTTGGGTACACAAAGAATACATCCGCCATAGCCGAGGTTTGGCCATCTGTGATTTCCCCCTGCCCTGGAGTCAGATCTGCATGGTCTTTTTGAGTTGGCAGCGCAATCCAATTAGAAGTTGCAGCATAATCCGGAGCTGCCGGCAGCTTCTCTAAATCCTTCCTGCCATAGCGCTCGACTTTTTTTTCTTTATAGGGTCTGCTTTTCTGTCCAAACAGGAAAAAGCCGCATAAGCAAAGTGCTAATACCAGTGAAAGTCTCATTGTAAATATCTTCTCAGTAAAAACAGATAAACTGATTTTGTGTTGTGTAGCCGTGAAAGTAGACTGATGAATTCTATAGGTTTACTTAAAGAAACCATCTATACCTCAAAAAACATGAAAA
>CAZZHO010000054.1:17363-20153 GCA_964653795.1 uncultured Roseivirgaceae bacterium
ATGAATTCTATAGGTTTACTTAAAGAAACCATCTATACCTCAAAAAACATGAAAAAATTTAACCTAATCTATGCCATCATCATCGGAAGCATGGTGGCATGCTCCGCGCCAAAGCAGACGGAGGAAAAGGCCTCAGAAGAAAGTGGGACTGTCTATAAAGAAGCCGGTCCTTCGGGTGAAATCATCTACACCGCTGATACTGTCAGTATGAATGGCTATTTCGCACACAACCAGGAAGGTGAGACCAAAGTACCTGGCATCCTCGTGATTCACGAATGGTGGGGACACAACGACTATGCAAGACAAAGAGCCGATATGTTGGGTGAGCTCGGGTATGTAGCCCTCGCAGTGGATATGTATGGCGACGGCAAAGTGGCGGAACACCCGGAAGATGCTGGCAAGTTCTCTGGCATGGTCATGCGCAATCTTCCCTCTGCTAAGGCAAGGTTTGAAGCGGCCATGAACACCTTGAAGAACCATCCCAACGTGGATCCGGAAAGCATTGCCGCAATCGGTTATTGCTTTGGTGGTTCGGTAGCGCTGAGTATGGCCAATGCTGGGTATGATCTGGACGCAGTAGCGGCATTCCACAGTGGAGTAGGCCTACCTATTCAGGCTGAGGCCAAGCCATCAGCCAAGATTTTAGTTTGCAATGGTGCTGATGACCCCTTTATCTCACCAGAGTCGATTGAAGCCTTCAAAGCCAATATGGATGGGGTGGAAGCCGACTATAACTACATCTCTTATCCAGGAGCCGTTCATAGCTTCACCAGCAAAGAAGCAGATGCCAACGGCGAAAAATTTGGATTGCCACTTGCTTACAATGCAGCAGCCGATTCAGCTAGCTGGGCAGAAATGCAGGCACTATTTGCCAGTGCTTTCTAGTAGCACCACGAAAATCGTGTAAGAGAAGCCTCGGGATACCGGGGCTTTTTTTGTTTTCTCTTCGACTTCCAAGACCACCCATTCGGACAATTGTCTGTCACTTCACTAAATCTTCATATTGCTCTTTTTTTCATAATTACCTAATTGAGGTAAATTTCATTTTTTACTAACCTAAAACACAAAACAATGATCAAAAGAATATTATGGACATTATCTTTCTTAACGTCCACAGTACTTGCTTTTTCCCAAATTACAACCTCTGAAGTATCGGTCGAAAGTAGCGCTAACACCACTTCAATTGATGACCAGCTCTTGGTAAACTACAATAGTGATGTCATCAGCAAATTCCAATCTAATATTTCAGGCAATACACGAATAGAAGTGTACAATAGCGTAGGTAATATCAATCTAGGTATTGCTGCTCATGGAGCAACCGCAGGTTTTGGTTACATCTGGCCCAGTACAAGCAAGTTTATGATAGGAAATGACGGAGGTCCTGCCTTTGTCATTATCGGCAATGACGGCAATGCCAAAGTTGGTATTGGCACGACCAGTCCAACACACAAACTACACGTCGCGGGCCAGATTCGTGCTCAATCTGCTTACTGGGCAGACTTTGTATTTGAAGATGACTATGTTCTACCTAGTCTTGAAGAGGTTGAAAAACATATCAAAACTCATGGCCATTTAAAAGATATCCCATCCGAAGAAGAGGTCCTTAAAGAAGGTATCAACCTTACTGAAATGGATGCCAGGCTTCTTCAAAAAATCGAAGAACTCACACTTTACCAATTGCAACTACTCGAGATGATTAAGGAGCAAAATCAACGTATCGAACAGCTCGAATCAAAATAATCCCAATTCAAAACACTAAAAACTCATGATCAGAATGAAATACTTTTTAGCTCTATCAGGCTTACTGTACTTGTTTACAACACAAGCACAAAACGCTGAACTCATCAACACCACGCAAACCCGCACTACCAAACCAACTAACCCTTTTATCGTCAATGACAATGGGACGCTAACGCTCAATGGTACCTGGAGTATTAAAGCCGATACAGATGGACCCTGGTATGCGGTCGGCCAGACTTTTGATCATGTGCCTGCCGCTGGGGCCGTGGTAGCTGGTATCTCAACTATTCAGATCACTTTCAGCGAGACCATGGACCCTGCCTCTTTCAGTGCGGGCGTAGCCATCCTCGATGGGGGTAGTAATGCAATAGCAGGAGCCTGGAGCCACGCTGGAGCTGTTTCCACGTTCACGCCCAATAATGCATTTGGGATAGGGGAGAGTGTTACCGTAAATATCAACCAAACCCTGGTAGGCAGCACCGGAGCATGGAGACCTGTTGACTATTCCTGGAATTTCACCATTGACAATACCCCAATCTTCACTTCACTGGACAACTTTAGTCTTGACGAGAATACCACAGCAATAGGTACGGTGACAGTGGACCATGCTACCGGGGCCAACATTACTTATTCCGTATCCGACCCAGCTGCCTTCCAAATCACCAAGAGTGGTAATGATGGTATTTTGAGCTTCATCACGGCGCCTGATTTCGAAACACAGACCACTTACAGCGTCACCGTCACAGCCGCAGACGGGACTTTTTCAGATAGTCAGACGATTTCGATTACAGTCAATGACCTGAACGACAATGCTCCTGTTTTGACACCTATAGCCGCTCAAAATATTGATGAAAATTCCACCGATGTAGTGGCGCTAACAGGCACAGATCTGGATGCCAATACGATATTGACCTTTTCCGTAGAGCAGCTAGGCGATGGCACTTACTTTGAAGTGAAAGATGTGGCGGGTACACCTACACTGGCCTTCAAGGTGGCTCCTGACCATGAAACCCCTTTAGATGCAGTAGCACCTTTCAATGAGTATGACAT
>CAZZHO010000054.1:20253-26277 GCA_964653795.1 uncultured Roseivirgaceae bacterium
CTCCTGACCATGAAACCCCTTTAGATGCAGTAGCACCTTTCAATGAGTATGACATCAAAGTCATTGTTTCCGATGGTACCAATACCGATGAACAGACACTGAAAGTGACCGTTAATGATCTTAATGACAATACTCCAGTGCTTGATCCCATTGCTGACCAGAGCATAGGTGAAAACAGTACCGATATCATTGCGGTGAGTGGCTCAGACCTGGACCAAACGGCTACACTCACCTTTTCCGTAGAACAAGTAGGTGATGGAACTTACTTTGAAGTGAAGGATGTGGCCGGTACACCTACACTGGCCTTCAAAGTAGCTCCTGATCATGAAACACCTTTAGATGCCATAGCACCTTTCAATGAGTATGACATTAAAGTCATTGTTTCCGATGGGACCAATACCGATGAGCAGATACTGAAAGTAACCGTCAATGATGTTAATGACAATACACCAGTGCTTGATCCCATTGCGGATCAGAGCATAGATGAAAACAGCACCGATATCATTGCGGTGAGTGCCTCAGACCCGGACCAAACGGCTACACTCACCTTTTCCGTAGAACAAGTAGGTGATGGAACTTACTTTGAAGTGAAGGATGTGGCCGGTACACCTACACTGGCCTTCAAAGTAGCTCCTGATCATGAAACACCTTTAGATGCAGTAGCACCTTTCAATGAGTATGACATTAAAGTCATTGTTTCCGATGGTACCAATGCCGATGAGCAGACCCTGAAAGTAACTGTCAATGACCTAGATGATAACGTACCTGTACTCGACCCAATCGGAAATCAGAGCATTGACGAGAACAGCACCGATATCATTGCGGTGAGTGCCTCAGACCCAGACCAAACGGCTACACTCACCTTTTCCGTAGAACAAGTAGGTGATGGTACTTACTTTGAAGTGAAGGATGTGGCAGGTACACCTACGCTGGCCTTCAAGACGGCTCCTGATCATGAAACGCCTTTAGATGCTTTAGCACCTTTCAATGAGTATGACATTAAAGTCATTGTTTCCGATGGTACCAATACCGATGAGGAGACGCTGAAAGTAACAGTGAATGATATCAATGAAGTGCCAGTATTTCTAAACAACAATTTCAATTTGATAGTTGAGGATGGTTCAAGTGTTGCTACAAATTTATTAGCTAGTGATCCGGAGATCGACGCTTTATTTTTTTCAGTAGAATCAGGAGCTGATTTTGGCGCATTTGCAATCAACACCACATCAGGAGAGCTCTCTTTTGTAACTCCTCCGGATTTCGATAATCCTAATGACCTCAACAATGACAGGACTTATGAAGTCACAGTAGGAGTCAACGACGGGACTAATCCGGTAGTGACTCAGAGCTTCTTATTTACGGTAAATGGCATCATAAAGACACCTGCACCGCATGTCATAGCACCAAGAAACACCAATATCATGCTGGAGTTTCCAGCACAGGTAGACTTCTCAACGGTAAATTCGAGTATAATCATTAGTGGTTCTCAATCGGGAGTTTTAACCGGAGTTTGGTCTGAGTCTGGGAATACAATCACTTTCAACCCATCATCTGATTTCTACCCAGGCGAAGAGCTTCAGGTCCTTGTAAGCAGTAACCTAAATTCCTTGAATGGTGATTTCGATCCTTCTGATGAGGTCTGGAGGTTCTTTGCCTCAACAGATTTGACTAGTGTCTTGAACTTTCAAGTCAATGATGGCGCATTAGCAATTTCAAATGGCTTAGTTGGGCCATCCACTTTAAATCGGTACGTGACACATTTAGGTTCCTCTGATATTGACTATGATGGAGATAATGACATAATTGCCTTTTCTACAGGAACAAATGGTGGAGTGACATGGATGGCTAACCTTGGAAATGGGTCATTTGGAGCAGAGAATGTGATAGTGGCAGCTTCAGGTTTCAACGAAGCTGAAGGCTATTTCTTTGATTTGAATAATGATGGATATGACGACCTTGTGTGTGTGTTAAATCATGACGTACACCTATATTCAAATGATGGCCTAGGTAATTTCACATTCGAAAACAGTTTTGATTTCTACAAATGGGGTTTCGAGGGTCTTGCAATCGATATAGATACTACCGATTATAATAATGATGGGAAAATGGACTTTTATGTTGGATTCTTACATGAAAGATCATTGGTACTGCCAAATGATCCCAACTTTTCAACACTTGTACGGTATCTGAACAACAATTCGTTTAGTCCTACTCTTGATGATGATTTAGTTGATAGTGGATATGAGGTAAGAGAAATCAAGGCAATGGACTTAAATGGCAATGGGCAAAAAGGCTTATTGTATATAGCGGATCTCAATATCCCTGGTGATTTCAGAACATTCACTCGTCCTTGGAACGAGTCAGGTTTAATGTTTGACTGGTTTAGTAATAATACTACAGACCTTTTTGGATCAGATTTGGATACCGATGGTGATATAGATATTATCCATAATGGAGTAATAACCAGATATGACAATAACTCTAATTTCGTATTCAGTGACTATGGGTGGATAGAAAATGTAAACCTGCCACAAGGAGAACTTAACCCTATTTCAGCAACAGGGGTCGTCAAGTTTGTTGGAAATACAGACTTAGATGAATCTCCCGATTTACTATTTCAAAACAAGATTCATCGAGGTGGTCAACACCTTTTTGAAGATACTAGGAGCCACGGAATTTTGAATTTAGGATCTAATTCCGAAGCAGCCAATATTGATATAGACGGAGATCAACATACCGATTTAGTCTTTTATTCTCAGTATCCAGAGGGACTCAGACACATCGAGTTTGATTTTAACCCCTCTGGTTTAATCACTGGTTTAAAGGGCTCAAGATTTGCGGTTGGAGATATGGACAATGATGGTGATGTAGACTTAGTAGCCCATCATGAAACTGACAACAGGATTTACCTCTACAGAAATGACGCTGGCATCTTCAATATCGTAGACTCGGAACTGGTTGCAACTCAGGGTGCAAGTTCTTCTTTACAAGAAGGTCTACACCTTGAAGATCTTGATCAGGATGGCTATCTGGATGTTGTGACCTTTTGGGATTTAGTCAATTCAGGAAATATTTCATGGCACAAAAACAATGCTGGAAATATTGGAGGTACGACGGCTCTGGTGAATAGCGGTAGTAGCAACCTCCATAATATCGATGATTTTAATAACGACGGGTCACCGGATATTTTGACCAGTGATTACATCAATACGAGAGACCGGTTAGATATTCACTTTAATAACGGTAATACCACCTATCAGGCTCCTAGCACTATAGCTGAAGTCCCATCAAGCGTTTTTACCAGTGTTGCGGTAGGGGATATAAACCTCGATGAAAGCTTGGATATTGTGGCGAATAATCTGACAACCACTAATACCATTTCAGCATATAAAAACGACGGGACGGGCACATTCACTACTCAGAGTATTAGCACTGTTGCTAATACAAATGGAGCTGAAATCAACAACCTATTATTAGTGGACTTAAATGGTGATTCAAAGCTTGACATTTTGGCCACTGTGAATGCAAATGCAGGAGCTGCAGATAATCGCATTTTATGGTATCCAAATGCCGGGAAAGGAGTCTACTCAACATCAACTGACATAGTAAATGATATCAGAAAACCGGAATCCATTGAGGTGAATGATATTGATGGAGATGGCGATTTGGATTTGGCAGTGGTTTTTGTGGATGCTAGCGACGAAACGAATGTCTCATATCTAATAAATGACGGCTCCGGTGTTTTCGCTGAATCAATCATTACCACGGATGGTAAAAGCAGAGAAGTAGAACGCATCCAGTTTGCCGATATTGATTTGGATGGGTTCCTGGATATCCTGGTGGCAGATACCGAAAACAGCACTATCGGTTGGTATAGAAACTCCAATTCGGCTCCCAAGCAGTTTGTCAATGCTGTCCCCAGCTTGGGAGCAAGCAATTTGTCGGCAATAGATTTCTCTGCAATAGAGGGTTTAGGAAATGAGATAATGGTCTATCCAAACCCTTTTATCAACACCTTCAGATTGAATGTAGAACAGTTTGAAGGCGTTTCTGCTACGCTTATTGATATTTCTGGCAGGGTGATTTCCCCCTCTATAAAACTGGAGGGAAGTACTACTGAATTCGACCTCACTGGCATCAAGGATCGAATGCTCTTCCTGCACCTCGATAAGCCCGATGGCTCCGTTACCTTGAGGATTTTAAGAGAGGATTAATCGATCTAAAACTAATTTTAAAACAATGCTAAAGTTTAATAAGACCATATTGACAGTTGTTATATGTTGTACTGCATTTGTATCTAATGCACAATGGAATACTTCTCTGGGTACAAGTGCCGGTACTCAAGGTCAACGAAATACAAATTTGGGCTGGGCAGCCGGCCAATTTGGAACAGGCCAAAACAATGTGAATATTGGTCTAAATGCAGGATACCAAAATCTAGGATCACACAATGTTTACATTGGCAGAGGAGCTGGTGAAGGCTCCACTTCCAGTACAGGCAATGTATTTCTTGGTTTTTTGGCAGATGGTTCCAATAACGTTTTCATTGGATATACAGCAGGGCAGAATGAGATGGGGAGCAACTTACTCTACATTGCCAATAGCTCAGCTTCTCCTCTCATAGGTGGTGATTTTCTCGATAGAAAAGTAGGTATAGCACTTGATAATATTTGTCAATTGGGTCAGGATGATGCAAAGCTCATGGTCAATGGGGGAATAGCCGCCGAAGAGATTAAAGTCGAAATAGAAGTGGGCACGTGCCCAGACTATGTCTTTAAAAAGGATTACAGGCTTAGGCCACTTGAGGAGGTTCAAAGCCATATCGAAAAACACAACCATCTCCCGGAAGTGCCCTCTGCGAAAGAAATGGAGAGCGAAGGTTTGGAACTCGGTGAAATGAATATGTTGCTCCTTAAGAAAATAGAAGAATTGACGCTTTATCTCCTGGAACAGGATAAAGAGATCAAGCAGCTAAATGCTAAAGTGCAATCTTTGGAGGAGAGCTAGAACTGTTTTATGAGGGGATTCCTGAGAGACAATTCCCCTCTTGAAATGGACAGATGGTAGATATCTTTGGTTCAAAAGGCATCACGGAATAGGGATAAGGCGAATACTTTATTGTAAAGAGATTCCGGCATTCCCTTTCAGTCTAGCTGGAATGACGATGCTGCATTACGTCATTACGAGGAAGGTGGAGGTTCTTGCCTTTTAGTCATGTCTTCGTCTGACGAAGTAATCTTTAAGAAGCATTATTAGATCCATTCATTCCTCGCGATGACGTTATAAAAAGATTCCCGACGCTGCGTTGCACTTCGCTGTGAATGACGATCATTTCTTTTCAAGCTTTTCCAATCAATAAAAAGCTTTACGAAACCTTGGATTCTATGAGGTCTTTCGAGAAGGGTATTAGCAATCTTCCTACGACCTGGCACAATCTTCTTCAATTCCAAACATGAATCTTACCTTGTGCATCTATCATGAGCCGCTTGTGCTCCAGCGGTACTACCACATTTAGCTTTTCATCCACCACACCCATCAAGAAAGATTTCTTGCTTTTGATGATGGCGTACCCGGAAGTAAACGAGCTGATCAAATAGTTCTTTACTACACCCAGGCTTTCATGATGATCTCCTTTGGAAGTGTAGAGTGCTGCAAATTCCTTGAAGGAACCATTGACCTCATAAGTAGCTGGCGGCACTACCTCTAAGCCAGTATAGTCTATGAAGCCATGCTTTCTGCCCTGTCGCACACTGGCCCAGTTTTTCCCATTTTTGTTGAAAGAGCTAATCTCGTCATACTTGGGAGGTACTACTTCCTTGCCTTTTCTATCGATAAAGCCGTATTGGCCATTCAGCTTGACCATGGCCCAGTTGTGATGACGCCTGTCAAAGGACTCTATGAGCTCATATTTCGGAGCGACCAGTTCCTTCCCGGTTCTGTCCAATACCCCGTAAAATCCATCTTTTTTGATAATGGCAAAGTGCTTAGCTGGTCTGCCAAAAGATCCCACCTCATCATAGCTTG
>CAZZHO010000055.1:0-26246 GCA_964653795.1 uncultured Roseivirgaceae bacterium
CTCCTCACTAAAATGATCCACCGGATCATTCCTTGACGCTCGGCCCTCTCCGACTTCACAAAATCAAAAAAGCTGCCGAAGGTCAGCTTTTTTGATTTTTAGTTAATTGGTCCGCTTATAGAACCTATTGAGGTAGGTAAATTTTTCAAAAGTCCGTTAAAAACATACAAGTCAAATTTCATCATTTCTAATTTCCTCTGGGCTTCTTTGTAGAACTATGGCCATTTAGAAACTTCCATGTGTCACTCTCCTTTACTAACGTTATGGTTATGGCACCTTCGAGTATTAGCTCAAAACCATTTGCAAATTGAAGACGCTGATTGTAAGAAGTAAACAGATTGGCCACTTCATTCGAAATCGGCGTAATAGTCAGCTCATCTGTTTGCATAGATACCTCACTTACACCTTCTGTAAAACTCCTCAAACTGGCAATCATCGACTGCTTGTCAGTGTAAACTTTAAATCCATCTTCTACCCAATAGAAGTTATCATCATCCGAAAAGTAAGCAGGTATATCAAGCGTTCTACCACTATTTACTGTCTCAAGGTATTGCTCAAAAACCTGGGCCACTTCTTGCCTAATTACTTTCTCATGAAAAGAAGGATCACTGGGGGTGCATGAGCACAACAAGAAAAAAACAGCCATCAATTGCAATACCACCGATGCACCTCCGGAAAACACGGGATAAATAGGACTTCTTAAGGTTATCATAATTTTTCACAGCATATAAAACCCAAAACTAGAAGCAGCCTACTCTACTTTATTGTAAAAACCGGCTGACTTCTATTTAGCTCATAATTTCTGTGGTCATGAAAAAATCTTCTGTAGCACATGTTTTCATTTTGAATGATTCGCTAAAACTCTCAATAGCTCCAGGTGAAACCCCCAGAAGCTTGTGCATTGTTTTATCGAAGTGAGCGCCATCCCAAAAACCAGATTTCCGGCTAGCATCCACCATCTTTTCCCCCTTCATGATCAAATCCAATGACCTGGTGATTTTAGTCCAAAGAATAAAGCTTTTAATGGATTGCCCAGTGTGTTCTTTAAAAAGATGTCTAAAGCGACTTTCAGAGAGACAAACCCTTGAGGCAAGTTGGCTGATGAGATCTGTAGGGAAAAATTTCATGGTAGCGATTTCATTCATTGCCTCGTCTACTCGGCTATCCCTTTTGGGCTTGCTTTGCTTTCCAGTTGACATCAACAAGATCCCCAGCCCATGATGATGCCAGTCCACGCAAACTTGATTTACCATCATTTTGGCCAAATCATCTGGAGAAATAACCCCATTAGGTAGGTCTAATTGTGCAATAGGTTCGTTAGCTAAATACTTCTCTTCTAAAAGCCTGGCATGATGGGTATCCTTATCTAAATAGATGAATAACTGTTGACTTCCATTGCTATCTAATCGGTGAACGTAATCAGATGAAACAATGCTACTAGCGTAGGGTTTCCATTCCTGATCAGGTCCTTTCATCAAGAATTCTCCGTTTAGATCTACCGTCAATTGCAGACAGTCATGCTTATGTGCATCGGTATTAAGTGATGATCCAATGAACATTGCCATGCCATTAAAGACAAAGAGCGGTGAGCTTTTTCCTACATTGTTTTGCTGCTTCACGTTGAAAACTAGTTACTTGATTTTATTCAACTGATTCAGATCCACACCATCATAAAACCCTAATTGATCATCTTTTAGCAGCTTCACCCAAAAGGCAATCTGGCCCGTGTGGTAAGAGAGATGCTCTACTACATGCACAATGATACCAATACCAGAAAAAGAATATCCCTGCACTTCTCTCACACGCAGCAGCTCTTCCTCCGACAAGGCGCTAATAGAATTCTCAGCTAGCTCTATTGTATTCTTTAGTTGAGCCATCAATTGCTCTTTACTCAGTCCGCTTTCGACAGCAAACTCAGCATCTCTATCTCTTTTGTCTTCAATATCTGACAAAGATGCAATTGCGTACTGGGTGATATTACCGCATAAATGCAAGATCAGATTTCCAATGCAGTTGGAATTTTTGTTAGGCCTTTTCCATAACTCCTCATGATTGATTTTTCTCAATGCGAGTTCAATCATTCTCAAACTTTCGCCCATCCTGTAACATGAATTTTCTATGAATTCACTTTGAAAGTCTCTTTCCATCACAAATTGGTTAGTTCTTCAATCTATGTTATTCATATCATCGAACAAAAAATCACTCAACCGTTGAACCCCTTTAACCGGCCTTCTTCAATAGCCTTTTTGAGCATCAATTCAACTTTCTCCGCTGAACTAATTAATTACTCCTTTAAATAAGTACGGTTTCTATATTCACCTCTATCTATTTTTTCCAGGTCATTCATCAGGTCTGGTGCGGCTTCTTTTATCCACATCAACCTGACATTGTGCATATGAGCAAATTGACCTCCTACATTTCTTCCTTTTGAAGGTGGAAGGTCTGCAAGGCACTCATCAGATGCTATTTCGTCTAATAAATTAAGATTGATTCTATTGTGAATCTGCTAAGTCTCAATTAATTGTGTCTCCATGTAAGTCTAGTCTAGATTTCATTATTCGTTTCATTCACTTTCATCCATTCAAACCTTACTAAAGTCATTACTACTATAATTTCTCCTACGAAATATCCCGCTCCCAGTAGCGTCAAACATTCGCGATGAACAATCCCCAGCATCAAGGTCATCAAGCAATAAGCTGTATTGGCAATCGCGATGACTTGAAGAAATGGTTTCCAATTGCCCTTTAGAAATAAGTAGCAGCTAAAGGAGTAAAAGGCAAAACAAACAGCGGCCCCAGCTAGCCAGTAAAGGATCTCGTTTGGCATTCCAAAAATCGGCTGGAAGTTACCCAATACCACTGCCAGCATGAAGGCAGTGACTATCGCCCCTATCCCATCTAACAAAAAGAAGTTTCTATATGAAAGTAGAAGGAGTTTCTTCATGGTCTAACGTCTTTGGTCTTGAGTTCAATTTACTATTCGCTTATACAGAATCTCCTTGACCTATATCAAATTCATCGCTCCGCTCGAACCCTGCTCAATGTCTCCTGTGAGAGGCCAAGGTAGGAAGCAATATGTCCGAGGTTTACTCTTTGATCGATATGAGGGAATCTTTTTGTCAAACGACGGTACTTTTCTGCTGCAGTAAGAAAGGTTAATTCTTCAATCCGCTCTACTAAATCGATATATAAGTACTGAGAAAATAGCCTCGCAAGCCTTTCAAGGTGAGGGTTTACCTCGAGAAATGCCTCCATCTTCTTGTAATCAATAGCAGACACCTGACTATCTTCCAGTACCTCGATATTATATCTACTTTTTTCACCTCTGATAATACTATCCGCCGCTCCTATGATACCATTTTCGAATGCAAAATGTGATGTAATATCTTTTCCATTGAGATAGTAAAAAGATCTTAGAACACCCTTTTTCACGAAAAAAAGTTGTAACCCTAATTCTCCTTCTTTATGTAGAAGTATCCCCTTTTTTAGCTCGTGATGGCTTAAGATAGGAGCAAAGTGTTTCTGGACTTGAGAAAATAGGTCAGTAGTATTATATACTTTCAAAACAGAAGAGTTAATAGTGGAAGTCTACAGGTGGAGGAGAGATGCTTCATTTTCCAGTAAGGGGCCAATGACTTTGACCATTCTTTTACCTTTGTTTAACAAATCGCGACATGGCATTTCAAATACCCAATCAGGATTGTCTCTTCCTACAATTTTGTAATACTTGGCTTTACTAAGTCCATAAACCAGCTGACCTATCCCACTCCAATAAATTGCAGAAGTGCACATAGGACACGGTTCATCACTAGTGTAAATGGTACACTCCTTTAGAAAAGCAGTGTCATACTGCCCCGATGCCTCTCTAATCAAGTTAATTTCAGCATGGGCCAGGCAATCATTGTCAGAATTGATCGTATTCCCTGCCTTCAATATCATTTCTCCCGCTCCATCTACCAGCACACAACCAAAAGGGAGATTTCCATTAGCCTTGGAATCCTTAGCCACTTCAATTGCCAATCGAATAAATTCTTCATTTGTGGTCATAGGTTTTTAGTTTTTGTTGATTCTGGAATGTTGACTAGTCCAAAGTAGCATTTTAACCAATGCATGATTATTCACATGCCTCCACCACATCAACAAGGCTAAATAGCTCCCATACTTCATGATCGAATGCTTTAGGTGATATGTTGAAGGACACAATTTGTCTATTCACCGCAGTACAAATGGACTCTTTAATCTGGATATTTAGGAATATATAGTCCTTTGTAAAGAAGGAATCGAATACTCTTATTTCCCCCTGAATCCTTCATCTGTTTTCAAAAGCAAGCACTGTGGCCTATCAAGCTCCTCTATATCTACTGTTTGATTCTGTTGTTGTCTTAAAACAGCTTTTGAAAGACCATCATAATAATCGATCAGAATCTCAGTAAGTAAATCCTCTGACATGTGATGTACTTTCTCTATATACCATGAAAAGTGATAGGTCCAAAATGACTTACTGCTTACATCCGACCACCCAGGGGCGAAACGGATATCTTCAAACCCTTTGAAATCAATCTCTGGAGCAAATTCAAGAGGAAAAAGGATCTTCTCACTATTCCAGTCATCCGGAGCATTAAGGATCGTATTGGTTTCTTGCCCCAGCAAATAACTAATGGTAAGCGGAAGCATAAGAAATGATATTATCAATTTCAGTTTCATATACTTTTCATTTTAAAATTTGAAACATCTACCATCTGCACAAAGAATCAAATTATTTGAAACGAATGTGATCAGTAGTTCGCCACTTTCCACCATTGATCTGTTCAATTAAGGAAATACTGGAAATGGTGATCTGACTGGGAAAAGTCTCCTGAAGAAGTGCGTTGAATATCTCATCGGTACACATGGAATTTCTCGGATGCATGATCGTTATATGTGGATCATATTTTTGGTCTTTAACCGATAGTTTCTCCCTGAGAAGAACTAAATGATTCAATCGATCCGTTACTGGAATGAATGCACCCTTTCCTTCACAAAATCTTTCTATGGCACCAAAATTCACTTGAAAACGAGCGTATTTTAGCTGCTTTACCTTCCTTGTAACTTCGGCAAAGTTGTCCACCCTATCATCCCGAACCAGCGTAATATGAGCCTTGATTAATGCGTATTGGTCGGGGTTCCAAAACTGCCTGGCCTTCTCAATCGCGCATGCCTCTTCATGGTCTAAAAAAAGAGTGATTTGTTTCCTTACTTCCATCTCAGCGCTATCATCTTCATACCAACACTATTCCTGCCGTTTGCTAAAACACGCTTCCACCTCCTTGGTAAGCTTCTTCATTTTCTCGTTCCAATATTCCTTCATTTCAGCACGTTGGTTAAAATCCAGTAGCTTCTCCTGATGAAAACTGATCAAAGTCCTGTTCTTACCTTTTCCAATTACCCTCATTTGTACAGTAGAGGTATTAGTCCAATCACTCATTTTCCAGCTCAACCTGATATGCGAATTATGCTTCAAGACGCGGATAATTCCTTCGATCCCGTTTTTAGTTTCATAGTTTTCTCCCAGTGAAAAGTCTGATTTCAGTTCTCCGATCCAAATTTTCAAGCCAGCATCAGAAAACATAAAGTCCCAGGCATCTTCTTCAGAAATGGAAAAGGTTTTCTGAAGCCCAAATTGAAACCCTACATTTTTAGTTTTCCCTATTGATTTATCCATCCTTATCTCTTTATACTTTGGAGACGAAAGCGATAGCATCTATCTCGATAAGAAAATGAGGATTCACAAGTCCAGCGACAATAATTACGGTTATGACAGGCTGATTAGTATTATTCCTTAAATACTTCCTGGAAACTTCGAATCCTTTCCTAATGTCTACACCTTGTACAAGATGAATATTGAGTTTGACCAGGTTATCAAAGCCCGCTCCACTAGCATTCAGAGCTATTTCTAAATTTCTCATTACCTGATCAGTTTGGACCTCAATATCGTTTTGGCCAATAATTTCCTGATTTTGGTTTGAGGAGTTTTGTCCGCCAATATAAATGGTCTTTCCTGGACCCTGGGTCGTAACAACTTGCGAAAAGGCTGAGCTTTTTATAAGCCTCTCAGGATTGATGTGATCTTTTTTGTACTCCATATTTCAGACATTATTCCCACTGTCGAAACCATATCTATCGTCCAGACATCTTTGAAAAACTTCAATTTAATGTCTGTATGTGCTATTTCTTTTTGACCTATATCAAATTATTCCTGCAGCCTGGAACCTATTTCCATGACATGGCCTAATCATTTGATTTTCACAAAAGTCTTATCAAGGCCCTTACTCAGTAGATACTCCTCCATTACTCCAGACCCTCCCACTTTCGCATGATGTAGCATGGTAAATCCATGTGGGCCCTTAGCGAAAACCAATTCAGGGAACTTATCCAATGTAGGGATGACCAAATCAGCATGCCCGAGCATGGTTAGTACAAAAAGGTTGACCCTGGCTCCCTGAGCTATCAAGTAATTGGCAATTTCCTTCTGGCCCAGATGGCCCGCGCCTTCAATCGCTTCCTCAAAATCAGAATTTCCCCAATCATATCTGGCATAGATTAAGTTTGGATACTCCGCAAGCATCTCTTTCACCTTATTCAGATCTTTATGACCCGCTGAGACAAACTCCTTCACAATCTTTAAGTCTATTGGCTCAGGCTCTGCTTGAATCAAGGGGTTTGAAATAACCGATGGTGGGATAATGCCCATCAATAAGCCACAGGAAGCTGATCTTTTTAAGAAAGTATTTCTGTTCATGAATTTGATTTTGCAAGCAATGAAATTGCTTTTCAGATCCAAATCCTTTAAGAAACACGTTTTTTAAAATGGTATTTATGAATGATCTGCTATCTAAATTGGGAAGGTGTCTGTCCCGTCACTCGTTTGAAAGCTAAGTTGAAGGAAGTGACATTGTTGTAACCAGATTCATAAGCTATTGTGGCTATTTTTTCATTTGAATACTTGCTATCGAGGAGCAGGGACTTAGCTCTTTCAACCCGATAGTCGTTCAATAGGGATTTGAAATTTTTATTTGCATTCTCATTAATCGCTTGGGACAAAAAGCGTGGCGTTACTCCTAAATGATCCGCGACCAGCTCTAGTGAAATCCCAGCCTGCAAGTAAACCTCCTTCTTTTCGAAAAGACTAACCAACTCCTTGTATAACTCACTTGAACCTCCTTTTGTCAATTGAGAGGATTTGTATTTCACCCTGGGGGGCTTTCTACTCAAGAGAAGAAAAGTAAACCAGTATGTAATAAAACTGTATTGAACAGGCCCTGTCAGATAATGCATATCAACATTGACCAAATTCAGAAAGTAAAATATCCAGACTAAAACCACACCCCCTATAACTTGATAAATCCAAACCATAGTGTCTCTGGTTGCACCTCTTCGACTTCTCCTTAGATAAAAAATGATCCAGCATAAATAAAAGCCCAAATGGATCAATGCAATCCAATAGTTTAAATACCTGTGAAACAGATCTGAGACAAAAGGGATCAATAGAAGATATATAGTAAATGGTGCTACATGGAGCAGCTCGACTTTGCTTAAACCAATTTTTGAAATAAGCGATCTTATGTAGAAAAAGAGGAAGGGGCCCGTCAGCAAAATACCCGATAAACCCAAGCTGGAGTTAATGGGCCCCAGAGACAAATGATAGTTTAAGACAGATTTTAATATCCGTAGTGATAGTCCTAATAAGGCAATGCCTAGAAATATATCAAACCGATCATTTCCACGTCCTTTGAATATCAAATAGAATGCAACCAAAAAACCTTGAATAAGGCCAACAGTTGCCAATACCGACACTAAAAAACTAGATATCATTTATTCAATCACGAATTCCTCCGTAGGAAGGTTTTTTGAGTCAACCATTAGAGTGTAGAGTATTCAAATTTATTCCAGAGGCTCTGATCTTTAAGCCACTCTGATTACCCAACTACTTCAGTGTTTTACATACTGGAATACAAGTTTTTACAGCTACTCCTTCCTCGCTACCACAACACATAGAAAACATAGGTAACCAGTAATTGCAGTCCCAAAAATCAGTTCCCAAATACTTTCAGCGAACAGGTTACCTATGGTATTCAAAAAGAAAAGAGCAGCAAGCCCCCAAATCAAGAAGCTCAAAAGCTTATTCTCTATGGCTCTTTTGAGTAGACGGTATCTCCATCTAAATATCAAGGCCATTCCTATGATCACCAAAATGGAGATTGATTCGAATACCCTCATTTCTTCTACCGATTTGAGCCTACCAGCCCAAACATGCTCATAGGGAATTATACCTGTGATGATCAATAGATGAAAAGTAATCATCAGCCCTAAGATTACGAATATGTGAACGAGAGCAGTTAGTTTCTTCATTTTTGAACTAAGATTTAAGCGTCCTGTACATCCTTTGCGTACTTCAGCAATCGAACCAATTGCACTCCTTTGATCACCTCCCATTGCATTATGGCCACGATACTATGCATGGCAATTAAAGTACGATTCATTTTCATTTGGTTATCCCCCATCTGAGTAATTAACTCCTTAGCCCCTCGGTAGCCTTGACGTTCAAAACCACCAAGTACCTTAACCGCATTTTCTTCTCCGGTAATTTCGCGCGCTTTTGGTTGATATCCCATTTGTAAGATCATAGTCTCAGCCAGCTTCCAGGTAGACCAGGGGTTTTGGCCGGTGATAAGATTCTGATCATGAACTACATTTTCAAGGTACATCGATCCCTCAATAAAATTTGCTCCATTTTCGACTAACTCGGCTTCCAATAAAAATGGGAAAATCGCTTTAGCATCAGGGATTAAAAAGAGCTCTTCGCTATTGGTAAAGCTGCTGACCGATTTACCTTGAAGCAAATATTCACCGTCTTCCATGGTCACATTTACCAGCGCTGCCGGACCATGACAAACTGCTCCCACTACTTTATCTGAATGGATATAGTCTCGTAATATTGTCTGGATGTGGGAGTTTTCAGGGAAGTCGTACATAGCTCCTTTGCCTCCTACAAAATATACAGCCTCATATTCATCCGGGTCGATTTGCGATAAGGAAAGGGTATTGTCAACCTTGTTCTGTGCTATTGGATCGTTTAGAAAAGCATGATCATACACACCCATATCTTCATCATCTATGATTACCGGTGGCTCTCCCCCTTTGGGACTGGCTATATCTACTTCAAAGCCATTTGCCGTAAATACATAATAGGCCCTAGAAAGCTCAGTGAGCTCGTATCCGGTACGTTTGCCGCTAGTACCCATTTGATCGACGCTAGTGACAACTGCCAGTACCTTTCCTCTATGAGGTACAATATTTTCGCTTAAATAAGGAAGGTCAGCGGTCATTGATTTGCTTGGATCTACCGTATCATCCAGTTTCGGTAGCAAACTCATAAACCAATAACCAAAAGCAAATAGGGAAACAGCTAATCCGACAACTGAAACCAAAGACCACTTTAATATCTTCTTGAATCGTGACATAGTTTGTTTTTTTCTTGCAAACCAATTGGTCACTAGAGGATAATTCTCCCTAAATGATCATTTCGTCAGAGCAAAAGATCATTCTGTCAACTCCTTACGATAAGCCTGTGGCGTCAGATTCGTCTCTTTTTTAAAGGCACTATTGAAACTCGAAAGACTATTGAACCCAACCTTAAAAGCAATAGCAGAAATCGTGAAACTCTGATGATCTGGATCGGACAACAGCATCTTAGCCTCCTCGATTCGATATTGGTTTACGAAAGCATTGAAGTTTTTACCACTCTCCTGATTTATAACCATGGATAGCACTTGCGTACTGACATGCAATGAGGAACTTAAGGACTTCAACGTCAATTCCGGATCAGTATATTGCTTCTGATCAGCCACTATTTCAATAGCCTTTGCATATAAATGATCGGTTTGATCAGCCGAAACACGAGTGGTTTTATATTTTTCCTGTTCTAGTTCTTTTAAGTACCCTTTAGAAATAATGATATAGCTAATGGTGTATGCGGCCAAAGAATAAAGTATAGGCCCAAGAATATATGGAACAACCTCTTCGATTAGGTTCAACACATAGGCAACCCATATTATCAACAACCCATAGAAAATCAGATTGACAAGTTTGAGAGCACCATTTCCCAGACCGGCTTTTTGTTGTTTGTTGATAAAGAGCTTGGCATTCAATACATAGACCAAATAATGAACATAGTAGCTGAGGAAGAGAAAAAGGAATAACAGTTTAGGTAGAGTTTCTAGATGCTCGGATCTAATCCACAGACCGAATAAAATAGCCACTATTGAAGGCAGAAAGTGAATCAGCCACTTATTGTTCCATCGCAGGGATTTATCGGCAATTGATCTTGAGAAGAAATAGAAAATCGGGCCAATCAGCATCATAGTGCCTAGTCCAATAAAAATAAACTTAACATCAAGATCCTCAAGAAACTCCAGAAAGACAGACTTGCCAACTCGGAAAGAGAGCACAATCAGCAGAACACTCAATAGGCGATTGGCCAATAAATTTCCTTTGGTATTTCCCCATAAGACCAAGGCAAGGAACATACCATGCAATACCCCAAGTCCACTTATGATCACCAGAAAAACCTGATCTACTGACATGTGGTAAAAGTATGGATATGATACTATTTAAACAGAAATTTTGAGCAGCCCACGAATTTCTCAGGCAAACTCTAGTACTTCCACTTCCTCTAACTCTCTGCTACTACTCTCTATATTATATCAGCTTGAACAAGCCAAAGTAACCTCCCATCCCGGCGCTCGAATTTCTTCTTCCGATTCAAGGCTCTGCAAAAGGCTGGGTATGACCCTACCAGCATACGAGTTGGCGCAGTTAAGTACAGCAAAAATTCCGAGCTTTTCTTTAGGATCGATTAGAATCTCAGATCTAAATGCATCCACATAGCCCGCATGATAAATGAGCTGCTTTCCCTTATAATCAACCAGCCGCCATCCCAAGCCGTAGTGTACACTATCAACCCCAGACCATTTATTGACGTTGCGCGGATCATTCCTGGTATCTGTGTGCTTTTCAAATGCCAATGCAAGCACTTTCTCACTGATCACATCCTTTCGGTTACCCAAAAGCGCATCCATCCATTTGCCCATATCAGAAGATGACATACATATACCTCCAGCAGAAACAGCATTGAAATATTTCTTTTTGAAAGGCACTTTAACATATTCCTTTTTAGAACTGCTCCATCGATGAGGAGCGGCATAATCCTGGGACTCTATATAAGATTCATGATCGAAGGCCACAGAGCAGATATCAAGTGGATCAAATAATTCCTCGATCATCACCTGACTAAAAACCTTACCAGTTTGCTGCTCCACAATATCCTCAATCAACGCAAAAAATGCATTTTGATAAAAGTGAGTACCCAGCTGGCCGACCGAAATCAACTTTTCGTACTTAGGGCATAAATCTATCGGTAGTACTCCGGCTTCAATATCCAGTGTGTAAGCATGCGGCACTATCCCCGCACTATGTGAAAGCAAATGATAAAGCTTAATTTGTCGAACTTCCTCATTATTGCTCTGAGACAAGCAAGGCAAGTACTCAACGACTGGTTTTTCTAAATCTATTATACCTTTTTCATGCAGTTTGGCAGCAAGAATACCTGTAAACCCTTTAGAAAGACTGCCCATTCTGAAGAGTGTATTTTCAGTAACTGGCTGACAAGATTGCACATCCTTTGCTCCGTACAAGTGTTGAAAATAGGTCTCTGAATCTTTGACAATATGTGTGACGGCCCCCGGAATTTTGGAAAGCCCCAATTGAGCCTCCTGCTGGTCTTTGAGAAAATCAAGAAAGGGGTTCTTTGCTACCTCAATATTACTTGATGCTTGTATCGTCAATGCCTTATCACTAACATCTGTACAGGAGCTGAGCGTAACAGTGGCAATGACCAGAATGCAAAAGCAGTTCAAAGTTTCTCTTTTCATTCGGAAAGACGTGACAAATAGTCTTTTGAGCATGGAGCTTGAAACGTTGCAATTATAACTATTAAAATAGTTGAATTACTATAACTATAGTTGAAATATTTTTCTGAATAGCACTGCTGACAAAGGTCGACCATTAAAGGTTTTTATAACTTAGGACCATGCCTATAAAAAATGTACTTAGCCTACTTCTATTGCTATCCGCAGCTTATGGTTTCACGCAGCCCTATCTTGATACCAATCTACCTATCGAGGAGAGAGTAAACGATTTGGTAAGTCGACTCACACTAGAAGAAAAAGCTGCACAAATGCTCATGAACACCCCAGCTATCCCTCGATTGGACATCCCACCTTACGATTACTGGAATGAAGCACTTCATGGAGTAGGAAGATCTGGCAAAGCCACGATTTTTCCCCAGGCCATCGGACTTGCTGCAACCTTTGATATCAATCTGATCGAGGATGTGGCAACAGCTATTTCCGATGAAGCCCGAGCCAAATACAATGCGGCCCAAAAAGCGGGTAATTATAACCGATATGCCGGTCTCACTTTCTGGACACCCAATGTCAATATTTTCAGAGACCCCAGATGGGGTAGAGGTCAAGAGACGTATGGCGAAGATCCCTACCTAACAAGTATACTAGGCAAGGCTTTTGTCCGCGGATTGCAGGGAGATAATACCAAGTATCTAAAAACAGCTGCTTGCGCAAAACACTATGCTGTACACTCGGGGCCTGAGAAACTGAGGCATGAATTTAATGCCATAGCCACCCCAAAAGACCTTACCGAAACCTACCTCCCCGCTTTCAAGGCTTTGGTAGATGAAGGAGTGGAATCTGTCATGTGTGCCTACAATAGGACCAATGGAGAACCATGCTGCGCAAGCAACTATTTGCTCAATGAAGTTTTGCTAAAGGAATGGAATTTCCAAGGGCATATTCTCAGCGACTGTTGGGCTTTGGTAGATTTTTACTCGGAAAATGGCCATGGTACGGTCGAGACAGAGGCTGAGGCCGCCGCGCTAGCAGTAAATAGCGGTGTGAGCCTGAATTGTGGCAGCGTGTATAATCATCTGGTAGAAGCTGTGGAGAAAGGCTTGGTAACTGAAGAGAGATTGGACATAGAGCTTGCCAAATTGCTGAAGACAAGGTTTAAGCTTGGGATGTTTGACCCAGTTTCAGACAATCCATATAATGACATTTCATATGAAGACGTAGATAGCGAAAAGCATAGACTCCTCGCCTACGAATCTGCTGCCAAATCAATGGTTTTGCTGAAAAACAATGGTATACTGCCCCTGCCCAATAATTTGAATAAATACTATGTAGTAGGTCCAAACGCTGCTTCTATAGATGCGATGCTTGGCAATTACTTTGGTGTCAACCCTAACATAGTCACCTACCTGGAAGGAATAACCTCCAGAGTGGCACCGGGCAGTCAAATAGAATATAGTCCAGGTACCACACTAGATAGACCCAACGTAAACCCTATCGACTGGTCGAGCGGATTAGCCGCAGAATCAGACGCCACATTCGTGGTAATGGGACTTACCCGTCATGTTGAAGGAGAGGAAGGAGAATCGGTATCTTCCCCATACTTCGGAGATCGCATTGATTATAACATTCCTCAGAATCAAATAGATTACCTGAAAAAGATCAAGGGAGAGCACGGAAAGCCGGTTATTGCCATTATCACGGGCGGATGTCCTATGAATCTAGCTGAAGTACATGAACTCGCAGATGCTGTACTCTTCTCCTGGTATAGCGGAGAAGAAGGTGGAAATGCCGCAGCTGATATCATATTTGGGAAAATAAACCCTTCTGGAAGGCTGCCCATTACATTTCCTAAAAGCCTGGACCAATTACCTGCCTATGAAGATTATACCATGGCCGGAAGAACTTACAAATACATGGAACAAGAACCGATGTACCCATTTGGGTTCGGGCTGTCTTATACAAAGTTTGAATATGGCAAAGCAAGCCTGGAAGCCTCCTCCATCAAAAGAAATAGGGCAACGAAAGTCACCTGTACCGTCAAAAACATTGGAGCTCTAGCTGGGGAAGAAACAGTTCAACTATACATCACAGATCAAGAAGCCAGTAATAAGGCTCCCTTATTCACTCTCTCCGGTATTCAAAAAATTGAGTTGAAGCCAGGCGAAGAAAAAAATATCTCATTCGAGATTTTACCTGAGATGCTGGAACTAGTATTAGAAAATGGAGAAAAGGTAATAGAAAAAGGGTCCTTTGAGATTTTTATCGCGGGCTCGGTGCCTACTGAAAGAGCGTTGGACCTGGGTGCAAATACCTTCTCATCTGTCATCCTCACGGTAAAGTAGCTTGCAAAAATTTGCTCAAAAACCATTCATCGAGCATCTACCGCTTGTCACCGAGCATTTAGGTAAAACACGTAATGTAATCTGCTAATTCTTGGTCGGCAATCGCCTAATTTCAATTATAAGGAATACACTCTAACACAGCTCCCAGGAGGTTTTCAACTTTGTATTGTGATCAAAATGCAGAACTCAACACAGTATGAAAACCGAAAGACCCACCAAAAAAGAACAAAAGATTGACCTCCTATTCGACGCTAAAGTCGGCTTGCTGGAAGTAGAAGTATTTCACGGCAAAAGCATCTCTAATGCAGACTTTACTAAAGCACTTCAAGAAATAGAAAACACCCTTCAATTCCATAAGGAAATAACCATTGTATTCTGCACTGCAGACTGCCATGCCAAAACCATGGAATTTATGCTTCAGGCGATCAAAATGATTGAGCGATACGAATGGCTGGAAGGAAATGATGTGAAAATTCATTGGAAACAGAAAAGAACAATTGACCGAGAGCGAAGCAGGTTAAGAATAGCAAACTATCTGGATGCGGTTCTGAGAAATGCCCAAGTCAGCTATGGAGCATTAGTTTGAGCTATTGATCTGCTTTTCAACTAGCTGGAGGGTACCTCAAATGGTACCCTTTTTTATTCTTCGCCAATACTCCATATTCGATCATATCCCATCTCCACTTCCTTGGCTCTCAGTGTACTAACACCAGCTTTTAAGGCAAGAATCATCTGAGGCACACTGCATACCCTAACCAACTCATTCTCATCAGCTTTAAGTGCTCCTTCATTGTAGGGTTCGCCTACAGTTCTACTAACGTACCCATCGAGATATTTCCCTTGTTTGTTGTCCCTGTCTTCATCACGTCCCGCTACACTGATACTTAAGGATGGTATCAGTACTATATTACCTTCACTATTCGCAGCGATTGTCAAGTTCATGTGCATGGAAATAAGGCCATCCAACTCTCCTGCTTCAATCATCATATTTACCTGGGGGTTGTCAGTAGTGAAATTGGAGCTGGCTCCACCAAATATTTCACTGAATGAAGAAGGCTGCGTTCTGCGAGTATCTTTGTAGGACCTCTTTATGACCTTATAATTTTCCTTTTCCTTGGGCGGAAACAAGGTATTATAATCAGATGTGCTGGTAACATCCTCCACAGGTACAAACTCTATATTGTATTCCGATTTAAAAAAGTCAGCTACCTGATTATAGATATTATCCATCGCATACTCCCAATGGCTCTCTGGTAACTCCGGGAAATCCAGCGTGGTGGTGGTTACAGTGGTCTGGGTATACTTCGTATTGCCAACAGTCCATGAGTTGGTACTCTCGTTTGTCTCTTGACTAAAGGTGCGCGCTTCCATTGTGAAGGATACCAGTCCGAATTTTGAGGCCTTAGAAAGTGGTATACCCGTATTGGCGTTGGGCTTATAAAACTCATACCCTAAAGTTTTATCCTCACTCTTGCCTCTCACTTTGAGGTTTACCATGAGTCCTTCATCTTGTTTTCCTTTTACGATTACGGGAAAACTTGCATAACTCCTCGCAAAGAGCTCCACCGCGGCAACATCTCCGGGATTCTGACTTTCATCAAAATCTCTCTTCTCGGTTTTCACCTCCCTCTCAAGGATTAGGTAATTCTCACCCTTGTCAAAGTTGCCAACATTCAGCTGTCCCGCTATCTCAGGATTGGCCAAAGCCTCCTTTGGAATGGTAACAGTGGTATTGCCGGTTTTTGATACTTTGAAATCTGCAAAGTGGTTGAAAGCCCTAACACCCATGACTTTGGTAAGTAGTGAAACCCTGACGGTAGTCCCCTCTGTTCCTGGAGGGTTATAATATGTTACTTTCAAATCCTCCGCCAGATCCAGTACAGGGAGTGCGGTTTCATCATTTACACTTAGAATCTCAATCTCCTCAGTGGGGGCAAGAACAAAAGATGCCTTATCTCCTCCTGAAGCTTCCATCTCAAGTTGAAGCGGCGTTGATGGTTTCGGACTAAAGTAATAGCCATATGATCCCAAGCCATGGTAAGTCATTTCTTCGCCATTCATTTTCACAGTACCCCCCTTGAGCTGTAGTAGTCCGACTCCTTCATTTTTAAAGCAGCTTACATAAACTAGATGATCCCCCTCACGGACTGTCTCCGGAATGTATTTACCTTCAGTGGTCTTGATATCGGGAGAGTACATGCCGCTAACGTAGTTGACCTTCAAGACAACATTATCAAGCACATCCGTCTTACCTGTCATGAGGTTGCCAGTCATATTGCCAATCCCCTCCATGAGGTTAAGCTTCTTTGGCTTCTTGATATTCGGTTTTTTCAGCTTGAGCTGACCAAATGAGGCCCATGAGCAAACAAGCGTAAGTATGAGTAGCGTTACCTTTTTCATACTACGAAAATAGAGCGGCGTATACAGGAAGGTTATCCGTGGAAGACGGTATTTAAGGCTACTCCAAACCCGTAAAATGGTCAAAAAGACAACTTAAATCTAGTTTCTACTCTATTCAGTGAATTATCAGCTCAGTTAAAAAGCTATATGAAATCTCTATCATGGTTAGAAAAAGCTACAAATGTGGTATTCTTGTAGGTAGATACGTTCTGTATCTGTTCCGTAGCTGGTTCTTAACTTGACAAAAGGGGTATCCTTCGGGGTATCCCTTTCTTTTTTCCTTAAGAATTTTTAGCGATGCAGTTGGTCACAGCCTGCACTAAATCGTCTCGTGAAAAAGGCTTTTGCAGATAGGCATCAATTTCAATGTCATATTGCTCCATCACAGATGGTGGATGACCTGAAACGATAATAATTTGTGGCTGGTGCTCGACTAGCTCCATAAACTCAGGGCCAGCCAGACCGGAAATATTGATGTCCAGAAAAATGATATCCGGCTTGAGCTTTTCAATATCCAGCGCTGCCTTAGTAGTATCCCCATGAATTTCAAGCACCTCTAGATTACCCAGACGCTTGATATACTGTTGCAGCATGTCAGCAAAATCAGCATCATCTTCAACGATGATACAAGTGTATTTATCCTTCATTTACGAGTAGGACCGGTGGTATAAAGCACAAATCTATGAATTAAAACCCAGTGGATGTGCACTTCATTGTTGATAAGTAAATTGACTGAATGAACCGGTAAAATCACTGTTTGTTTTAGGATTTCCTGTCTTTATCCAGATCAATTATTAATCGGTTTCCACGGTTATATGAGATATAATTCCATACCCAGTTTGAAAACACCAATAATTTCCTCCTGAAGCCCATGATTGAAACTAAGTGGATAAACATCCAAACAAACCATCCAAAGAAACCCCCAAAGCTGAATCCCGGCGCATCTACAACAGCCCTATTCCTTCCAATAGTAGCCATCGATCCTTTATCGAAATACTTGAAGGGTTTTGGTTCCTGTTTTTTTATTCGCCTCTTGAAATTCTCTCCAAGATTTTGCGCCTGCTGGATGGCAACAGGTGCCAACATAGGTAATCCTCTATCCCACCCTTCCATCTCCTGCAGGGCTACATCGCCTATTGCAAAAACATTTTCAACTCCATGTACAGCATTAAATTCATCCACATGCAACCGTCCAGCTTTGATTGAATCCTTCTCGAAACCTTCTGGTATATTCCCCTTTACGCCAGCAGACCATATCACGCACTCTGTAGGTATCTTACTACCGTCATGCAAAACCACGTTTCCATCGACGTAATCCTCCACCCGCACATCTAATCGTACTTCTACGCCAAATTTCTCAAGGTATTTCCTGGATTTTTTCCCAGCATACTCTGACATGGCATTCAAAACCTGGCCCGACCCTTCTAACAGAAAGATTTTCATCTTGCGAAAATCAAGCTCGGGATAATCCTTGGGTAAAACGTGATCTCTTAACTCTCCTATGGCTCCTGCAAGCTCCACTCCTGTAGGACCTGCCCCCACAATCACCATATTCATGAATCGCTGTTGCTGTTCCTCATCTTTCGCCAGCAAGGCCTTCTCGAAATTGCCTATAAGATGAGTCCTTAAAGAAATGGCATCGCTTATTTCACGCAGTTTTTGAGAAACATCCTCTAACGCTTTATTTCCAAAGAAATTCGTTACAGAACCAGTGGCCAATACCAGAAAATCATAATGTAAATCTCCCAATGAGGTTGAAATTATCTGACGGTCAGTATCTATTGATTGAGTTTTGGCGAGGCGAAAATGAAAATTATCATCATCCTGCAAAAATTCTCTTAGAGGATTTGAGATATCTCCAGGAGACAGTCCTGCTGTTGCCACCTGATAGAGAAGAGGAATAAATGTATGATAATTGTTCTTATCCAACATTACCGTCTCCACCGGGCATCCACGTAGCTTACTGACGAGTTCTACACCTGCAAACCCTCCTCCTACAATTACAATTCTCGGCAAGCCTGTAGGTGGTAAGCTCTCTTCTAGATTTTTCAAATTTTCTGACATTGAGATAATAGTCTAACCATTAGAAAAACACCTTCTGAAAAATACTAGTTTCCCAAACAACTACACCGAGAGGCAATATTTAAATTTGGGGCCTCTCATGAAAGAAAACCTCAAGCTAATCCGGGCCTGGTGCATGTATGATTGGGCAAACTCCGTCTATAATCTCGTCATCAACACCGCTATTTTCCCGATCTACTATACCGCTGTAACTAAAAGTATTGGTAACGGAGACAAGGTTACATTCTTCAGCATAGAAATCGTAAACTCAGTACTCTACAGCTACGCCCTCTCCTTCTCTTATCTTATATCTGCTATTATTCTACCATTGCTATCTGGAATAGCTGATTATACAGGACGTAAAAAGGTTTTCCTCAAAGCTTTTACTTACATGGGCGCTACAGCTTGCATGGCCATGTTTTTTTTCACAGGAGACACGCTGGAGTGGGGAATTTTTTGTGTTGTTTTTGCCTGCCTGGGATATAGTAGCGGATTGGTTTTTTATGATGCTTTCCTACCTGAGATTGCTTCTGAAAAGGAAACAGACCGGGTTAGCGGATTGGGATATGCCTATGGGTATTTTGGCAGTGCGCTCATGATGATCGTGAGCTTAGTCTTAATTCAGAAGTGGGAGATTTTTGGCTTTGAGGCAAAAAGTATGGCTACTAGGACAGTATTTCTACTAGTAGGTGTTTGGTGGGTCGCATGGGCTCAGATTCCATTCCGGAAGTTGCCTGACAATGTGTTTGATAGAAAACCAACAGGAAAGATTCTATTGAATGGATACAGAGAAATCCGGAAAGTATTTTCCGCCCTAAAGGAATTACGAGATATGAAGCTATATCTCATAGCTTTCTTATTCTTCAATATGGGTGTCAAAACTGTCATGCTACTCGCTACCTTATTCGGAGCAAAGGAGTTGCAAATGGAATCAGGACAACTGATTACCGTCTTATTAATTATTCAATTTCTAGGTGTAGCTGGGTCTTTATTATTCGCAAGATTGAGTGAAAAGAAAGGAAATAAATATTCCTTGACGGTCATGATTCTTATATGGATTGGGGTCTGTCTATTTGCTTACATCATTACAGAAGCCTACCAATTCTACATTATAGCTGTATTAGTTGGTCTGGTCATGGGAGGTATACAGGCGCTTTCAAGAGCCACATTCTCCAAGTTGATTCCTAAGGAATCTGAAGATCATGCCTCCTTCTTCTCTTTCTTCGATGTTACTTTTCACCTGAGTATCGTATTAGGAACTTTCAGCTACGGCTTGATAGAACAGCTAACTGGCTCCATGCGAAATAGCACTTTGGCACTCGCAACATTTTTCATCCTAGGCCTGGCTTTTTTGAGTCAGGTCAAAATCAGAAACAGTGCTTCCAAAACTTAATCTCCCGGCTTACAATCCTCGATTGCAGGAAAGAGACGGGAAGCACTACATATGGGACATTATTCGAAAAAAATCGGTGGTGTTAACACCCGAAGAATGGGTTCGCCAGCATCTACTGAATTTATTAACCCAACACCTTGCCTTCAGTCATTCATTGATTAAGGTGGAAAGTCAAACGGATTATTGGAAAAAAATTAAGAGGTCAGATATTGTCACCTACGACCAGGAAGGAAAGCCGTATTTTTTAATAGAATGCAAATCGGCAGACCAGAAAATCAACAAGAAGGTGCTCAATCAAATCTCTGTTTACAATAAGTCGATTGACGCCCCCTTTATAGCTGTATCAAACGGAATCAATCACTTCTGCTGGGCTAAGGAAGAAAGCACTTACGTGCAGATGCAGGATTTCCCCCCTAGCCCAACAAAAAGATAGATTACGACAAGAACTCTTCGACAGGATGATAAGGCAAGTTGAAGGCATCCGATACGCCTTTATAAACAACCTTGCCATCAATGACATTTAGACCCAATCTTAACTCTTTTGAGTCATTACAAGCTTTTTTCCATCCTTTATCAGCCAGTTGCAGCGCATATGGCAGGGTCGCGTTAGTAAGCGCCAATGTACTGGTATAAGGAACTGCGCCTGGCATGTTGGCCACACAATAGTGCAGTATATCATCGATTACGTACGTAGGATTTTCGTGGGTAGTTGGCTTACAAGTTTCAATACAACCTCCCTGATCTACGGCTACATCGACCAAGACCGTACCAGGATTCATATCTTTCAACATCTCCTTGGTAATGAGATGTGGAGCTTTGGCTCCTGGGATCAGAACCGCTCCTACGATTAAATCATGAGTCGGAAGTAATTCTCTAATGTTATACTCATTGCTCATAAATGTATTGACATTGGCAGGCATAATATCATCCAGATACCTCAATCTAGGCAGGCTTACATCCATGATGGTCACATCTGCTCCGAGGCCTGCAGCCATCTTAGCAGCATTCGTTCCAACCACTCCTCCACCAAGGATCATTACTTTGGCTGGTCTTACACCAGGTACGCCTCCAAGAAGAATTCCTCTTCCTCCCATGGGTTTTTCCAAATATTTGGCCCCTTCCTGAATTGACATTCTGCCCGCCACTTCAGACATTGGTACTAATAATGGAAGAGATCTATCTTCTTTTTCCACTGTCTCGTAAGCCAGACAGATCGCTCCACTCTCCATCATTGCCTTTGTCAATGGCTCATAAGAGGCAAAGTGGAAATAGGTAAAGACTAATTGGTCTTTCTTGATAAGGCTATACTCAGGCTCAATTGGTTCTTTCACCTTGATAATCATTTCAGCTATACCGTATACCTCCTCTATCGAAGGCAAAACCTTAGCGCCATTCTCAATGTAGATTTCATCTGAAAAGCCACTGCCATCGCCTGCCGTAGATTGAACATAAACACTGTGTCCTCTTTTGACCATTTCTTTCACTCCAGCAGGAGTAAGTGCCACTCTGTTCTCGTTATTTTTTATCTCTTTAGGTACGCCGATAATCATGATTTATCAGTTTTTTAGGGGTTAAATATTTACAAATATCTAGGACTCAAATCAATAATAAGCTGGTTAGTTCTTGAATAATTTGAACTACCAAACGAAATGAATGTGTAAAACTTGTTTTAGAAATAAAATTTTGTTTATTAACCAATTTCAGAATTAATTTTTTTATAATTTTCTCAAAATGCCATCCAACCTCCAGGATATTCTGTTGGTTCATTGAATTTTTCCTCCGCAGCGACTATCTTTGATATCAACTTTAGGTGTTCATACCTCGTAAAATCTAGTCTATGGCAAAACCGAAAACCTCTGCAGTAGGCCCAATTGAAGGGCTTTCCAACGAAGACATTCTTAAGGACTATGCATTAGCCATTGAAAGTAGAGAGGCGAGCTTAATAGGGAGAAAAGAGGTTTTTATGGGGAAAGCCAAATTCGGCATCTTCGGAGATGGTAAAGAGCTTCCTCAAATTGCAATGTCCAAAGTCTTCAGAAATGGAGACTTTAGATCCGGTTACTACCGAGACCAAACCTTTATGATGGCCATTGAGCAATTGAGCACTCAACAGTTCTTTGCTCAATTATATGCTCATACTGATGTTTCCGAAGAGCCTTCTTCTGCTGGCAGGCTCATGAATGGTCATTTCGCCACAAGATTTCTTGATGAAAACGGAGATTGGACTTCCTTGGTCAATAGTAAAAATTCAAGCGCCGATATCTCCTGTACAGCAGGTCAAATGGCCAGGTTAGTTGGACTTGCCTATGCCTCCAAGATTTACAGAAATGGCGACAACTTAGGTCACCTATCAGACTTTAGTATTAATGGTAACGAAGTAGCCTTTGGTACAATAGGCAACGCTTCTACCTCAGAAGGCCACTTCTTTGAAGCCATGAACGCCGCTGGTGTACTTCAAATACCTATTATCATGTCGGTATGGGATGATGATTATGGTATTTCCGTCCCTCAAAAGTATCACACGACGAAGGAGAGCATCTCGAAAGCGCTGGCAGGCCTACAAAGAGACAAGGAACATCAAGGGTTCGAGATATTTGTCGTTAAAGGTTGGGATTACCCTGCTTTAGTTGAGACCTATCAAAAGGCAGAGAAAATAGCACGTGAGGAACATATCCCTGTTCTGATCCATGTTACAGAAATCACCCAACCTCAGGGTCACTCTACCTCTGGTTCTCATGAGCGGTACAAATCAAAAGAGCGTTTGGAATGGGAGTTGGAGTTTGATTGTATCCCCCAAATGAAAAAATGGATACTCTCGGAGAAATTGGCGGATGAGGCTACCCTGGAATCAATTGAAAAAGATGCCAAGCAGAAAGCTAAAAAACAAAAAGACGCTGCCTGGAAAGCTTTTATTGGGTCTTTGAAAGATGAGCACAAAGAGGCTACGGAATTGATTCAAAAGGCTGCTGAAGGATCTGATGCCCAGCCGCAAATTGAGGAAATATTGGGAGGCCTTAAAGAAACACTGAACCCTATTAAGTCTGACGTTTTCAGAGCCATAAGAAAAAGCCTCAGAATATTGAAGGATTGGGATTCAGAGTCAAAAACAAACCTTCAACAGTGGCTTAAACAGAAATATGAGTTGCGGCATGAAGAGTACAGCTCTCACATGTACAGCGAATCCAATAGTGCCGCGATCAATATTGCACAGGTAGAACCACAGTACTCAAGTGATTCTAAACTCGTCGATGGACGTGAAGTGTTGCAAGCTTGTTTCCATCAACATCTCAGTAACAACCCAGCAGTATTTGCCATCGGTGAAGATGTAGGTAAAATAGGTGATGTTAATCAGGGCTTTGCAGGACTACAGGAAGCTCACGGAGAGTTGAGAGTTACTGACACAGGCATACGAGAGACCACCATCATAGGGCAAGGTATAGGCGCAGCTATGCGCGGACTGAGACCAATCGTAGAAATCCAATATCTTGATTACTTGCTATATGCTATACAAACGCTCTCAGACGACTTAGCCACGCTCAGATACAGGACCAAGGGTGGACAGGCAGCACCTCTGATTATCAGAACAAGAGGTCACCGATTGGAAGGTGTTTGGCATTCCGGCTCGCCAATGAGTATGATTCTAGGTTCGCTTAGAGGCATATATGTGATAGTACCAAGAAATATGACCCAGGCGGCAGGGTTTTACAATACCATGCTCGCATCTGATGATACCGCTTTGATTATCGAATCATTAAATGGTTACCGACTCAAAGAGCGAATACCTCAAAATTTAGAAGAAATGAGGTTGCCGCTGGGTGTCCCGGAGGTACTACAATCTGGTGAAGACATCACCCTTGTGACATACGGTTCTATGTGCAGGATAGTGCAGGAGGCGGCTATTCAACTTGCAGAGTTTGGTATTTCTGCAGAGGTGATAGATGTTCAAACACTACTTCCATTCGATAAGAAGCAAATCATAGCTCAATCCGTACAAAAAACTAATAGGGTCGTATTTATCGATGAAGATGTGCCCGGTGGGGCTACAGCCTTTATGATGCAGAAGGTATTGGAAAGAGATGGAGCTTATAAGTATTTGGATTCAAAACCCAGAACACTGACAGGAAAGGAACACCGTCCTGCATATAGCTCCGACGGAGATTACTTTTCTAAGCCAAATACTGAAGATGTATTTGAAATCGCTTACGAAGTGATGTCAGAAGTATACCCACAAAGATTCAAGAGTATTTTGGGGTAGGTCAAGACCTGATGTCCTGCAACACAAAATCTGGAGTTTCCACGGTATTGCTTTGATTCAGGGCTCGATCGTAGATGAAAAACCTTAGCTTAATGGTATCAGACCGAAAGACCAGGTCAAAGCCTTGAGAGAGAAGAGAATAATTAATTGTGCCTGAGAGTGCTCTACCAAAGTTTTCACTATCAAATACAGGTATCCTGGCATCAAAATCTTCGGGACAGACAGTAGAGCCGCTCAATTCATCGTTGATTCTTACGTATTGCCCATTGACTTTCCTTAGAATATCAATGATTATATTTTTATTAAAAGCATTGGGCACTACATAAAAAGTATCCTGCTCAAAGATGGTATAGTCAATACAATTATATTCAGGTCTAATATCCTCCTCAGCTAGTAGCGAGATTTCATCAAAAGGGTCTATTGTATATAGAGGAAATACTAAACTATCCGTTATTGTAACCGCTCTGGCGCTTGTATCTCCATTGATAACCTTAATTCTATTTACTGAGTCGATTACAGCATCAAAAGGGTGGAAAGGAGGAAATAGCTCATCCGCACCTAAACCTATGTCTCCATCACCATCTTCGAACCGAAAACTCAAGATCAGAGAGTCTGCAGCGCCCTCTACTTCTCTGAAAACAATATTTGCAAACTCAATTGACGGCTCGTCAGGAAACTCTGGAGGATCAAAACATCCAGATAATCCTAAAAAAGCCAACACCAAGTAAATTTGAGTTTTCCTCCTCATATCTATTATGCTTCAGACAAAAGTAATTTTTCTTACCCTTATCACATTGCCAACTGATGTCGTTTGCTGATAGTTTCAAAAATCACATTCATTCTCTCGACGCTGACAATTTTGAGGAAGCTGCCCTGGAGGTGTTCCGTTATCAATGGGCGGGCAATCCACTATATCAGCAATACGCCAAATCTTTAAAAAGACATACAGATAACGTTAGAAAACTTGCAGATATTCCCTTTCTACCAATATCATTTTTCAAGTCTCACTCTATAAAAACAGGAGATTGGGAAGAACAAACCACCTTTCTAAGTAGCGGAACCACCTCCTCGAAAGTTAGAAGCTCTCATCCGGTGAGGGATATGGCTTTCTATTTACACAACGCTGAGGCAGGTTTTGAAAATCTAGTGGGTCCAATATCGGATTGTGTATTCTTAGGACTTTTACCTTCTTATCAAAAACAAGGCAATTCATCTCTTATTGCCATGTTTGATCATTTTATTGAAAAAGGGAAACCCCCTTCTCAATATTTAGAGAAAAATGAATACAATCTGAATATCACACAGGCTGAGTCTATAATCCTGATGGGAGTTTCTTATGCACTGCTAGACGCGACATCATTCCCTAATTATCCAAACTTGAAAATAATGGAGACCGGAGGAATGAAAGGAAGAAGGAAAGAGATGATAAGAAATGAGCTTCACCAAAGACTTAAATCTAATTTCCATACCACCGAAATTGCATCCGAATATGGCATGACTGAGCTAATGTCTCAAGCCTACGCATTAACAGATGGAATATTCCAATTTCCTCCATGGGCCAGGGTGTTAGTAAGAGATGTAAATGACCCATTAAGCGCAGTTTCTGATGGTAAAGTCGGCGGCATTAACATTATAGATCTTGCGAATATCGATTCCTGTTGCTTTATAGAAACTCAGGATTTGGGTAAAAGAATCAATAAATTTCAGTTTGAGGTACTTGGAAGGTTCGATAATTCCGATATAAGAGGATGCAATCTCATGGCTCAATAATCCCCGCTCAAAACAATATTTGCCGACATTTCATGTTTAAACACATAAATAAATTGGATTGTA
>CAZZHO010000056.1:0-20130 GCA_964653795.1 uncultured Roseivirgaceae bacterium
TAGATCGGATTGCTATTGCATCTAAAATCATGAAAAACCTCCAAACCAAATATGCGGAGGATGGTGAGACCTATCAGGAGCTTCGTCAAGCTTTTTACATTGCACATGCGCAGCATGATCGCGCTGTAGAAGTCGTTTCAAGGTTCATAGGTGGTGTATATGTGGACAGAGCCATGCAAGGTCAATCGGGAGCTACAAAACCTTATACTCCCGTAAGCTATGCTGACCAAAAAAGGGCGATGAATGCTTTGAGGGATTATGCATTTGCACCAAATGCCATGGAAGCACCCTCCGAGCTTTACAACTACCTGGCTTTGCAACGAAGGGGTTTCAACTTTTTTGGTCGAACTGAGGATCCAAAGCTTCATGACAGGGTACTCAATACACAAAGCAGCGTTCTAAGTCATGTATTACATCCTAATACACTCAAGAGGATCAGCGATAGTGAACTATATGGTAATAAGTACAAATTATCGGAGTTCATGACCGATTTGAATGACGCAATTTTTAAGGCGGATGCTGGAAGGTCTGTGAATTCTAGAAGACAGAATTTGCAAATAGCTTACACAGAGATGTTGATCAATATCATTACTCAAAGTAACTATACCAATATGGCCCAATCTATGGCGCTATATAATTTGAAGAATATCAAAAGAATTGCCGGATCTACAGCAGGTGATGTGGCCACGAGAGCTCACCGACAGCACTTGGCATTGCTGATAGACAAAGCACTGGATGATTGATAAGAAATTACTTGAGCAAAAGGCCTTCCATTCCGGGAGGCTTTTTCTTATGGTCTTTCAGCTGCTCTAAATAGGCCAGTGAAGTTTTGAACCTGATTGTCAAAAAAGACAGTGTCATTATCTTCTACATTGATGTAGCCTAATCTATACACGATATTGGCATCTACCGTCCAGTTATTACCGATCTTGTCGCCTCTTACAAACCCGTCAATCAATTCTATAAAATCGTAAGGTGCACAGAAACAATACTGATTAAGTAATACCCGTTGATTTCGTAGCTGCTCTCCTTCAATGTTGAATGAATTTGAGCCTGTACTTACTTCAAACAAAAAGTCCTCGGAATATTCATCATCTGCGATCATAGGGTCATCTTCAGCCTTGAAAAATCTATGAAATACAATATTGCTTCCACTATCGACATATGGGAAGTCAGACGAAACTCGAGAGCCTTCGTAGTATTTCAATTCTACCTCTACTCCTAAATCATCATCATCGGAGCATGCAAATAGTATGAAAACGCTAAGTATGAAGAAGTACTTCTGCATGGTAAGAATCATTTCCTTACCTGTAACAAGATTAATGCCAGAAACCGTTACTTATTTTGATATTCACTCCTTATTGGAGAGAAAATATCTATCACAGTGCAGTTAGTCAGTGCTTTTCCGCTGTGTTTGGTATTGCCAGGGATTGCTACTACTTCTCCAAACTCCACCACCCTTGTTTCGCCATTTATAGTCATCTCCAGTGAGCCTTTGATGACATTTGTGGTCTGCTCGTGGGGGTGTTCATGTTCTGGAAGCACACTGCCTTCAGCTATTTCCCAGTAGGAGATTGTCATGTTCTCCATATGGATAAATTTCCCCTTGAAACCAGGCATAAGCTCATTGGCTTCAATATCATCTAGCTTATGAAAGATGCTCATTCTTGATAAAGTTGGACACCAGCATCATAGTACTTGTCTCCTTCCGTCCAAAACGGTCGCTCAGCTTTATCGGCAATAAGTCTCCCAGTGTAGACGTAGGCTCGGAAGAAATTGTACAGATAGTCATAGTCCAAGGTTGATGGCTCGTCTCCTGGTCTATGGTAGTATTCTCCGATCTTTTCATCAAAAGCAGTAAAGCCCAGGCTAAAGGTCGGAGCCGGAACTCCTTTTTTTGCGAAACTTACATTATCTGATCGATCGAAAAGGTTTTGTTCTGGTGCTGGATCATCTATTGCTTTTAATCCATAAGCGCTACAACCCTTTTTTATTTCCTCAGTGCCTGTAGTCCGGTTCAATCCAAAGATGGTGACAAGTGAAGTGTCATTGTATCCAGCTCCATCGCTATTGAAGCAATAAACAACGTCCTTCAGGGGTAGCATGGGGTTGTCAGCGTAGTACTTGCTACCCAGTAGACCTTTCTCCTCACCGGTAAAAAGTACAAATAAGGCTGATCGCTTGGTAGGATACTTCGCTAAATTCTCAGCCATACTAAGGACGGTCACAGTACCCACTGCATTGTCTCTTGCTCCATTGTAGATGGTATCCCCTTTGTCATCTGCTAGTCCGATTCCAACATGATCATAATGAGCAGAGTACATAATATATTCATCTTTCAATTCAGGATCTGTTCCCTCCAGATAGCCTACCACATTTTGTGATTTGAATCTAGTAGTATTGGCTCCTTCGATTTTGATAGCAAGTTTTCCTTTTTGAAAGGAGTCAGCCCTGTCATTATTGGCATCGTTCACCCAAAGTGATAGAAACTCGTCGTTATCTTCTCCATCATCCAAAATCACTTTGTCATTATTCAAATAGTTCACCAACAGCAACCAGGGTATCTGATTGGAGTTGTAGAGTTCGACCAGCGCCAATCCACCTAATTCCTGTACTCTCTTCCTTTTTTCTCGTGAAAGGGCCAACCATTTCTGAGGATTCTTTTCATCTTTCGCTCCACATATGGCCACCACTATTTTGCCTTTTACTTTTCCTTTTTTGAGGTCTTTTTCTTCGCCATAGTCCACAAAAACCATATCCGCTTCCCAGTCACCATTACCTCCTTGCATCATCAGAGCCTGGTCACCAACTGCTAGGGACAAGTCCTTAGTAGAAACGATTCCAGATATAGGAGCTGTGATCTTTTTGAATGGAACACTTTGCAAGTACCCAGTAGAATCAATTGGCCTTACTCCGTATTCTCTAAACCTTGATACAATATATTCAGCAGCAATTTTCAATTCTGGTGAACCTGTGTCCCTACCTCTTAAAGCGTCAGAGGCTAAAAAATAAATATGACTTTTAATTTTATTTACACTAACTGTCTCATCAACCTTGGAATCTTGGGCGTTCAGGAATATTGGAAGACAGATTACGATTGCTAGGATATTTTTCATATTCAAATTAAAGAAGCTTAAATCTAGCCGGTTCTAACTAAAAGATGGGGACATCTTGCTTCAGGCAGGTTTTCTGGCCATAGCCATTGGCGCATGAAGTACAAGACCATCATCTTTTTCGGACTAACACGTCAACGCTCAAGGATTTCTAACTATTTTCATGAGGTTAATTGGAATTTATATGAGACGTTTTCTTCCTGTACTGAGCCTGTTGGTGCTCTTTTCTTTTAATGGTCCAAAAGAGGTTGTCAATAAAAAGCTAATAGCCGATGATATTGATTATCTGGTGGACATCTATAAAAGCATTCATCAGAACCCCGAACTCTCACTACAAGAGGAGGAAACAGCCAAAAAACTTACCTCCGAATTAAGAAAAGTGGGATTTGATGTTACTGAAAATTTTGGTGGCTATGGCATTGTGGGTATAATGAAGAACGGCGAAGGTCCAACCATTTTATATCGCACAGACATGGATGCTTTGCCAATGCCCGAAAAAACTCAGTTGGATTACAGCAGTAAAAAAGAAGTGCCCTATCAAGGAGGAAGTGTTGGTACGATGCATTCCTGTGGCCACGATGTGCACATGGCAACCTGGTTGGGAGTAGCCCGATACCTTTCTAATAACAAGGATCAATGGTCTGGGACTCTGATGATGATAGGGCAACCAGCTGAGGAGATAGGTCAAGGGGCTAAAATGATGTTGGATGAAGGCTTGTATCAGAAATTCGGTATTCCTGATTATGGAGTTGGTCTACATAGTAATCCCACTTTGAAAGCGGGTACAATCGGCATTGCTCCCGGCTACACGATGGCCAATACCGAATCCATAGATATTAAAGTTTTTGGCCAAGGAGCTCATGGTGCATCTCCGCACATGTCCATAGACCCGGTGGTTATTGCATCAATGATCGTGATGGACTTGCAAACAATAGCAAGCCGCAATGTCAATCCAATAGACGATGTAGTGGTGACTGTTGGAGCGATAAAGGGTGGCACCAAACACAATATCATACCTGATGAAGTTACACTACAGCTGACAGTGCGGACTTTCAAAGAGGAGGTAAGAAAGTTGGTTCACAGAAGGATAAGAGAAATCTCACGTGGGGTGGCCATTGCTGCTGGATTGCCAGAGAATATGATGCCGGAAGTAGTTATTCCAGATGTTTATACACCCTCAAATTACAACAACCCTGAGCTGGTTGCCCAAATTGAGACATCCGCGCGAAAAGTGATAGGCGAGGATAATGTCCTTTATGCCGCGCCACAGATGGTGGGCGAGGACTTTGCCAGATACGGTAAGACAGAAGATCAGGTTCCTACTGTTTTATTCTGGCTGGGTACTGTCTCACAAGGGAAAATTGATTCAGGTGACCTGCCAGGCTTGCATTCACCTTTTTATTACCCTGAACCATCAGAGTCTATAAGCACGGGTGTCTCAGTAGTCAGTCAAAGTTTGATAGACCTTTTTGGTGGCTAAGTCCTGACCTTAATTAGGAAATAATAATTATTTCAATCAAAAAAAGATGGTATTCAGACTAGGGTACATGTTCAAACTTGCGTCTTATTCGTATTAATGAAAAAACCATAGCGTTATGAGATTGCCAATTAGAACCTTACTCCTAGTCGTAGCTGGCATAATAATGGTTCGATGCTCCTCTGATGATGAGACAAATGAACCCGAAGTAAGAGACCTTTCCACATATGCCTCTACCTATGATTTGATACAAGGAGAGATTTGGGATAGGGAGTGCATAAGTTGCCATGTGGAGGGTTCATCATTTGCAAGGCAGTCTGATTTGATTCTTACTGAGGATGTGTCCTATGATCAGCTTGTAAACCGATCTCCGGATAATGCCTCTGCACGTGGCGACGGTCTGCAGCTAGTTGGCACTGATGGTATAGAGTCGCTGGTAACGAGTTTTCTGTGGGAGAAAATCAATGCTCCGGATCAAGAGCATTTTTATGCAGATCATCCGGAATATGGTGCATTGATGCCGCTGGGAGCGGATTTTCTCACGAATGGGGAGTTAGAATTTATCAGAAAGTGGATTTTGGAGGGAGCTCCACGTGATGGTTTGGTGGCAGATTTATCTTTACTCGACGATACCACCAGGTTTGAAGAGGTCCCATTTCAGCCTCTAGCCGTTCCTGAGCAAGGCTACCAATTTCATGTAGGTCCTTTTGATATTTTACCCAACAGGGATAGAGAAATCTTCATTTATGAAGAGCTAAATAATGAGGAGGACGTATTTATTAAGAAAGTGGAGATATCAATGGCGCCAGGCTCCCATCACTTTATTCTTTACAACTTCCCTGAAACTTTCAGTAGCGCGTTGTTACCATCACCAGGTGAAATCAGGGATATCTATACACCCGATGGAACATTCGTTCCTTCTACACTTTTTACGATGCAGTTTCATCGATTTGTTCAAGGCACTCAATGGCCAAATTCTACCTATCAATTTCCTGAAGGGGTTGCCCTGAGAATTCCCGCACAGAGTGGATTTGATCTAAATAGTCATTATGCGAACAGGACTTCAGAAACTATCCAGGGGGAAGTTTATGCCAATGTTCATACCGTGGACCGCAGTGAAGTTGAGCACGTAGCCGAGATTCTTTGGTTGGATAATCAAGATATTTTTCTCCCTGCGGGAGAAGTCACCACTCTTAGTAGGACCTTTATTTTTCAGGAAGATAGAAATGTCATCCAGCTCTGGTCTCATGCTCACGAGCATATGACAGAGTTTAGAGTTTATGTTTCTGGTGGAGAGAGAGATGGAGAGTTAGTTTACTTTACTGATGATTGGGAACATCCGCCCATTCTACACGTCGATCCACCTATGGTTATGCCTGCTGGCACTGGTTACCGACTGGAAGCCACTTATGACAACTATGAGGATAGGAATCTAGGGTTTGGTCTCCTTAGTACCGATGAGATGATGATGCTTTTTGGAGCCTATTATTAATCTGCGAAATGGACTACTGGAAATTCAAAATGAGGCTATTTCAGTTTTTTATTGCATGCCTTCTGCTCACCAATTGTTCGGACGAAGAGGAGGAAACCACTGTAGTAGCTCAAGCGACATTGAGCAGGATTTCAAATGTTACTGACTCTACCTACACTATCGGACCAGATATAGCTGGGAAGGCAATGGTAGAAACTATTGATAATGGCGTTCGATTAACTATTTCAGTTGAGGGTTTAACGCCTAACAGCCGCCATGCCGTTCATCTTCACCTTGGTTCTTGCGAAGCTCCAGGAGCTCACTGGAACCAGTCTTCGGAAGATAGTTTTTGTGAAGCCACGAGCTTAGGAGTGACCTGGGCGAAGCCGAAAGCTGGCGATGTTGGAAATGTCAATACGGATGGTCAAGGAAACGGCTCCTTGACAGTGGAAACAGATTTATGGTCTGTAGGTACTTCTGACGAGAAAGATATCCTCGGAGCTGTCGTGATTATACACCAAAAAGGAGAAGAATTCTTAGACCATTGTTTTGGTAATCACGATCATGTACATGATGCCAATGCCAAAATTGCTTGTGGTACTATTGAGCCTTAAAAGGAAAGACTAGAAAGTAAAATTACAGGTATTGCTCTGCTTAGTAAGCTTGCAAAAGCGCTGCTTGTCGCCAGTGATCTTGATGATATTGGTTTGAGTTGGGAACAGTTCCATGAAGTGTGTATCCCTTAAGGAAAGAGATTTCCACTCTCCAACATTTCTCAAGCTGAAGGTAATCCAATAACTATCCCCTTCAACTTTGCTACTTTGAAAATTGACTTTCACTACCTGTCCGTTGATGCTGAGTTGTATTTTGTCATTTAAGTAGGACTCTACCAGTCGCTGATTTTTTTGAATGAAGGAGTTGGTTTCTCCTGGCTTGAAATCTGAGGAATAGTTTCTAATAGCATCCTGCAGATCATCAGTAAATAATTTGACTCGCAGTTGTTGTTGGTCAAATTCCAGTACGGAAATATAGATCGCATGATAACTTGGGACAGACACTACTGTCCAGAACGCAAAAATTGCTGAGGTTAAAGTGGTCATTTGGCGGCGCTGTTTCGGTTATGGTTAAAGATAGCATTAGTAGTTGTATTTATTACAGATTAAATAGGATTTACCCTCAATTCATCCGAAAAAAGGTTAAAAGTAATATTTGTGAAATTCTGCGGTTAGGGTTTTAGGCATGGTACTTGTACTGTGCTTATAAACTCGCTGACCATTGAAATACTTTTTTTTAACCTTCGCCATTTGGCCATTTTTTCTTCATGCCCAAAAGCATACTATTAGTGGCTACGTTCGTGACCTTGAGACAGGCGAGAGCCTTATTGGGGCCACAATCTATGACCTTAATTCTCAAAGTGGGACCGTTACCAATACCTATGGTTTCTATAGTATCACATTAGAAGATAGTGCTGCTTTGAGGGTAACTTTTGTTGGCTACAACCCCCAGCAGAAGAGGCTCTCCATAGATCAAAATATCACCTTAAATTTTGACTTGGAGCCAGGAGCCTTATTGGAAGAGGTGGTTATCACAGCCGACGAGGCGATAGAGACATTACCTCAAATGAGCACGATAACAGTACCAATAGAGCAGATCAAACAGCTCCCGGTGTTAATGGGGGAGACTGATATTTTAAAGACTATCCAGCTACTGCCAGGTATTCAAGGAGGAAACGAAGGGACGAGTGGTGTCTATGTCCGTGGAGGAGGCCCAGATCAGAATTTGATCCTCATAGATGGAGTCCCAGTTTACAATGCAAGTCACCTTTTTGGGTTCTTCTCCGTGTTCAATGCGGATGCCATTAATAATGTATCTGTAATGAAAGGAGGCTTTCCTGCTAGATATGGCGGCAGGCTTTCTTCTGTGATTGACATCTCTATGAAAGAGGGTAATAATCAAAAAATCACTGGAAAAGGATCCATTGGTCTTATCAGTTCCAAGTTTACCATAGAAGGCCCCATCAAAAATGAAAACACCTCATTCATTGTGTCTGCCAGGAGAACCTATATTGATTTACTCACACGCCCAATCATCAGAGCTTCATCAGATGGAGATGTAGTGGCCGGATACTTTTTTGAGGATCTCAACGCGAAAATCAATCATCGTTTTTCAGATAGAGACAGGTTGTATCTCAGCTTCTATGGAGGAAAGGATAAGTTCTACGCTAGAGATAAATACTCAGACTTTTTTGATGGTGTGGATTCTGAATATGAGGATGAAGCCGGCTTACTATGGGGCAATGTGATAAGTGCGGTAAGGTGGAATCACTTGTTTTCACCAAAGCTATTTAGCAATGTCACTGCTACATTCAGTAGATATAAGTTTGATGTTTTTTCACGATCCAAGACTGTAAGAAGAGGCTCAGGGATAAATGAGAATTCTGAAGATGAGATAGAATATCAATCGGGTATTAAAGACTTTGCATTCAAGGTAGATTTTGACTACCTGCCAGCACCAGCCCACAACATCAAGTTTGGTGTTAGTGGTATCCGACATGCTTTTACTCCTGGAGTTTTTGCTTTCTCTTCTGCAGAGGAGGCAGATACTACTTTTGGAGCCAGCAAGATTCTGGCTTCTGAGTTTTCAGCTTATATCGAAGATGATTTCAGCATAGGGAATAAGTTGAGATTCAATTTTGGTTTGCATGGGGCCAGGTTTGAGGTGCGAGGAAAAGATTTTTATTCTCTGCAACCAAGACTTTCTGGGAGATACCTGCTCGACCAATCCACTTCCATAAAAGCCAGCTATTCGCAAATGAGGCAGTTTGTCCAATTGCTTTCCAATAGTGGCATTGGATTGCCTACAGACTTATGGGTACCGGCAACTGATAGACTGGAGCCACAGGAGTCCTGGCAGGTGGCGATTGGAGGTGCTAAGACTTTTGGGCCTTTTGAAATAAGCCTGGAAGGATACTACAAGGAGATGGACAATCTTATCGAATACATTGATGGAGCAAGTTATTTCAACACAGACGAAGACTGGGAGGAGAAGGTCGTAGCAGGTAGCGGAGATAGCTATGGTGCTGAATTACTCATTCAGAGAAAGACTGGCAGACTTTCGGGCTGGGTTGGATATACTTGGTCAAAAACCACTCGCCAGTTTGATGAGCTAAACTTTGGCAGACGATATCCTTACCGGTATGATCGCAGGCATGATGTAAGTGTAGTTGGTGTCTTTCAACTAACCGACCGGATCAAACTATCTGGCACTTGGGTCTATGGTACAGGTAATGCGGTTTCGTTGCCAGAATCCTCTTTCCCAAGGTTTGACAATAGGTTCAATCAGTTTGACTTGTTCCAATTTGGAGCGTTTGGAGATGAGCTGGAGTATTATCCCTCAAGAAATAATTATAGGATGCGAGCGTATCATCGATTGGATTTTGGAGCCTCATTTAGTAAACAGAAAAAAAGAGGCCTCAGGACCTGGTCTTTCGGAGCTTACAATATCTATAACCGAAGGAACCCATTCTATATAGATATCGGTCGTGATCAGCGAGGCAATAGAAAATTCATACAATACAGCCTCTTCCCTCTTTTGCCTTACGTCACTTATAGCTTCGAATTCTGATGAAATTAAATGCCTTTTTCTTATTTACTGTTTTTGCAATAGCTAGCTGTGAGCTGGTTGTTGATGTTGATACGCCCGACTTTGAATCTTCGATTGTTCTGAATGCCACATTACAGCCGGATAGCACCATTCTGGTAGGACTGAGTAGTGACAAATATGTTTTGGATGATGCTCCATTCAGAGGACTTAGAGGTGCCCAGGTTACGCTTTTTGAAAATGGACAAGAGGTAGGACGTTTGACAGAGTTGGCCTTAGATGGAGGCCCAGAAGGGTTTTACAGTTCCGATTTTATGCCTACGCCTGGCCAGGAGTATCGAATGGAGGTGGTGGCTGATGGGTATACTTCTGTTACTGCACTTGAAACCATTCCACAGGGCGTTCCAGAATTTAATGTGGATGTCGTGAGTTTTGTAGAGAATGAATATGCAGCGGCCATACTAAATCTTCAGTTGGAATTAGACGATGAACCGGGCAATGACTACTATCAAATCGCAGCGAGGGTGGAATACTTGCAGAAGTATCCAATTTTTGATCCGGATACTGGAGAGCAATTAAGAGATACTATTTTCCTTGTCAATCAGGCTTTTTCCCTGGATTCAGAAGATTTAGTCTTTGAGGAACACACTGCCAACTTATTGCTATTTGATGATAAACTATTTGATGGGAGAAGTTACACTTTAGATCTTGAGGGCTATTCTTATTTTCTTGATACTCAAAGCGAGGAGTTTGATCAAGAGGCCAAACTTACTATTGAGGTTCGAAAAGTTTCTGAAGCGTATTATCAATATGTCAATACCAGTTCTCTTCAAAATTGGATTTCGGGAGACTTAGTCTCGGAACCTGTTCAAATTTTCACCAATGTAGAGAATGGAAGAGGTGTTTTGGGATCCTTTATTAGTGATGCAGTAGAATTTGAACTAGGCCAATAAGGAGAAGGGTGTTATTTTAGATCCTCTATTTCAACCTGATAGTCTGCTTGTAAGTCTTCATGCAATCCACTCAGTGCCTTTTCAATTCTTTTGATTTCTCTTAGAAACAAATTGTGAATAGTAGAGTGCCTTTCAATAGCAATGCCTGTTTCTCTGATCTTTTCACAGAAGTAGATTCTCACTTCCACCTCAGTCTGTTTTTGGCCGGAGTATCTTAGTGAGCGATTGAGAGACCTCACGATCTTTTGAAGACCTTTTTTCATGTAATAGAGATGATTTGTATTGATTTCATCCATCAAATCATCAATATCCTCTTTCAGAAGATTGATAAAACCCTGCTCATCCTGAGCTTCAAAAAGCAGGTAGGTTAGTAGCTCTTTGTTGTCTTTTTTGAATCTTCCGAGCCTCAGACAAAGTGCCACCAGTTCGTCAGAGCTCTTTTCTTTTAGTTCACTTTTGATCTGTGCTAAAGATGCGGCCTTCATAAAAAGCAAAATACCGATAAATCATCCGTTGGGAGACTCATCGGTATTCGAAATTGCGTTTATGTCTTTAAAGCCTAGTCTTTCTTTTTCTTGCCTTCGCCAGCAATGGATTCGCGCATGTCCGTATCTGCCTGGATGTTTTGGAATTTATAGTAATCCATCACACCGAGATTTCCACTTCTAAAGGCTTCAGCCAATGCTTTAGGTACTTCCGCTTCCGCCAGGATTACTTTCGCCCTTGCTTCCTGCGCCTTGGCAACCATCTCTTGCTCTTCCGCTACGGCCATGGCTCTTCTTTCCTCTGCTTTTGCTTCTGCTACTTTCAAATCCGCGCTCGCCTGATCTGTTTGCAGTTTTGCACCAATGTTGGCCCCGACATCTACATCCGCTATATCAATAGAAAGAATTTCAAATGCAGTACCGGCATCAAGACCTCTTTGGAGCACTAGCTTAGAGATTTTGTCAGGGTTTTCCAGTACCTCTTTATGAGTGGCAGCTGAACCTACAGAAGTTACAATACCTTCACCTACCCTGGCCAGAATGGTATCTTCACCGGCACCACCAACCAACTGCTGAATGTTAGCACGGATGGTTACCCTTGCTTTTGCCACTAGCTGAATACCATCAGCTGCTACAGCCGCTACTGAAGGAGTATTGATCACCTTCGGGTTTACGCTGATTTGCACTGCCTCAAATACATCTCTACCTGCCAGGTCTATAGCAGTAGCTTGTCTAAATGAAAGGTTGATATTGGCCTTGTCAGCCGAAATTAAAGCTCTAATCACCTGTGGTACGTTACCTCCTGCCAAGTAGTGAGTTTCTAACTCTCTTGTATGCAATGGTCTTCGCCCTGTTCCTTCATCATCTTCCGTAATTGTGAGGCCTGCTTTCGTTGCCGTAATCAAAGAATTGACAATAATTGATGGGGGTACTTTTCTAATTCTCATAGCAATTAGCTCAACTAAGCTTACACGGACATTAGAAAACACTGCAGTAATCCAGAGATTAACAGGCACGAAATATAGGAATACAAAGAAGAGTATAATCGCTGCGAAGACGATTATTATAATTGAGAAATTCATACTTTCAGTGGTATATGTTTTACGTGAAGATCAACCAAATTTCGAGAAAAACCTACTCTGTGGCTAAGCTTCTTTTTCGACTAATATTTTATGATTTTCAAGTTTGATGATCCTGATCTTTTGGTGCTCATCTATCCATCCACCAAGGGAGGTCACTTCAAACTCCCTATCATCAAATAGAGCCTTGCCAACAGGTTTTAGAGCAGAGACAGATTCTCCAATATCTCCTGCCTCCAAGCCAGTAAGCTGATTTTCATTTACAGCGCCATCCATCGTGTTTTTGAGAGAAAATCTTTCCCAAGACCGGGTTTTGAAAGAGTAAACGAGTGCACCTACTCCAAAGAAAGCACTGAGTCCTAAAGTGAGAAATCCACCTGATGGACCATATGTTTCGAAAGCCAGATAAATACCGTATCCACTGCAGAGTGCACCACCAATCCCGACGAAGGTTGTTCCTGGGACGAAGATCACTTCTACAATAATGAGTGCAACTCCAAAAGCTACAAAACCGATAATCATTGCTAACTCCATAGAACTCAGTTTTCTTTTACTAATATACGGTTTCCAGCGTCCAGGCGATTGGCCTAATAGGATTTGGCGAATAGGACCCGACCTCTTGAAGATTTGCCAGTTACCATACAAACTCCTGCTTCTTTGTCTTTCTCCAAGGGGATACACCTGATAGTTGCTTTCGTCTCCTCCTTGATTTTATCTTCTGTCTCTGCCGATCCATCCCAATGGGCATAAATAAATCCACCCTTTTCTTCCAGGACCTGTTTGAATTCCTCATAGCTGTCTACGGAGTGAGTGTTTTCCCTTTTGAAGGTCATGGCTTTGTCGAAAATGCTCTTCTGCATTTCTTCTAATACTTTCTGGATATGGCTGATGCAGCTATCAATAGACACAGTTTCTTTTGTCTTCAAATCACGTCTTGCAATTTCTACTGTGCCATTTTGAAGGTCCCTTTGTCCCATTGCGATTCTAACGGGAACCCCTTTCAACTCGTACTCCGCAAATTTCCAACCGGGTTTGTGTGTATCACGATCATCGTATTTCACGCTGATACCCAATTTCTTTAATTCTCCAGCAATTTTATCTACTTCGGTAGTGATTGCCTGGAGTTGGTCCAGTCCTTTATAGATGGGAACAATCACCACCTGTATTGGAGCCAATTGAGGAGGCAATACCAACCCGTCATCATCTGAGTGAGCCATGATCAAAGCACCCATCAACCTGGTACTTACGCCCCATGATGTGCCCCATACGAATTCTTCTTTTCCTTCCTTGGTTGCAAACTTCACATCAAATGCTTTGGCAAAATTTTGGCCCAGGAAGTGACTCGTGCCAGCCTGCAATGCTTTTCCATCTTGCATCATAGCCTCAATACAATAAGTGTCTTCTGCTCCCGCAAACTTTTCACTTTCAGTCTTGAGCCCTTTGGTGACTGGTAGTGCCATGTAATTCTCTACAAAGTCAGCATAGACGTTCATCATCTGGATGGCCTCATCCACTGCTTCGTCTTTAGTGGCGTGTGCTGTATGACCCTCTTGCCATAGAAATTCAGCAGTGCGCAAAAAGAGACGCGTTCTCATCTCCCATCTTACCACATTGGCCCATTGGTTTAGCAGTAGCGGAAGATCTCGGTAGGATTGAATCCAATCCTTGTAGGAATCCCATATCACCGTTTCTGAAGTTGGGCGTACGATGAGCTCCTCCTCAAGTTTTGCTTCCGGGTCTACCTCCACTCCGGTTTTGTCTTCATTAGTGCGTAGACGATAGTGCGTCACTACGGCACATTCTTTAGCAAAACCTTCCACATGGTCAGCTTCACGACTCAAGTAAGATTTTGGGATGAATAACGGGAAATAAGCATTGCTATGACCAGTGTCCTTGAACATTTGGTCCAGGGTCTGTTGCATTTTTTCCCAAATCGCGAAACCATAGGGTTTTATCACCATACAGCCTCTCACAGGGGAGTTTTCAGCTAGTCCAGCCTTTTTTACAAGCTCGTTGTACCATAGGGAATAGTCTTCTTCTCTTGAAGGTATTGCTTTGGCCATTTTCTCCTAAATCTTTTTTGGTATAGTAATTGCTATTTTCTTCTTGTCATTCGAAAAGAGGCACAAATATAGAATGAGGCGCATTGGGGAATGGTTATCTCTTTTCAAATGTTTTTTATTCACGTAAATTGTAGGATTATGAAGGTTGTGAGATTATTTCAGGGGATTTTGGGATTGGCTGTGCTGCTGTTTTCTGCTGGAAATGTGGTAGGCCAGGAGTATGACGATTTATACTTTACTTCAAAGGATCGAAAGATATTGAAGACTGACAAAGGGGGTAATGATTCCCGAGCAACTTATCAGTCCTACACCAATAACAATTACGACGACAATTACACAGCTAAGAATGTCAACCCTGAATATATCGCCAGATATAGGAGTCAGGCACTGAGTAATAATGCTGTTGCTGAGAATCCGAACTATGGGACTACATATGATGAATCCTTAGAATACTTCCCAGAGGAGGAGACAGGTTCGCAGCCTACAATCATTAATAACTACTATGGGAATTCGGCCTATAGGTACACGCCTAATCGATGGGCCTTTAGAAATTCTTTTGGATTTGGATATAACCCATGGTGGGGATGGAACAATGGTTTCGCACTCTCTGTAGGTTTTGGTGATCCATTTTGGAATCCTTATTGGGGCGGTGGATTTGGCTGGGGAGGAGGCTTTGGCTGGAATGATCCATGGTTCAATGGAGGTTTTGGTTTCTACGATCCTTTTTATGATCCTTTCTTCTGCCCTCCAGGTTTTGGGCTTGGCTACTTCCCAAGAAGAAACGCATTTATAGCTGGATATTATACAGGGTTCTATAATCGAGGATTCAATAATGTGGTAGTGGTTGGCGAGCCTGTTAGAGCCAGAAGAAGAGTCACTGGTGCGAGATATTCCAGAGGTGGCATAGTAACCGGAACTAGTCGTGGTAGTGTCAGTACCGTGAATAGAAGCTCTCGATCGGTGGTTACTTCGGGAGGAAGTGCAAATGGTAGAAGCTCTGTCACGAGAGGAAGATCCACTGTATCAAGCCGATCAACTTCAACAAGAGATTTTAGCAGGACCCAAAGTGAATACTACAGCAGATCCAGATCAAATGTATCTTCTTCGAATGCCAGAAGCAGCAGTTCATCCAGATCACAAATAGCTACCAGATCTAGTAGAAGCGCCTACCAGCCTTCAAACTCTAGGGCAGCCTATCAGAGCAGGAGTAATACACCTGCTAGATCAAGTGTCAATCGATCTTCTAGCACGACCAGATCAAGAAGTTCAGTTGCAAATGGCTATAGGAATACTAGCAATGCAAGAGGTTCTTTGAATAGGTCTTCTACCAGTAGATCCTCAAATGGAAGTAGAAACTACTCTTTGTCCAATAGTAATAGATCTTCATCTAGATCGCTGAGTAGTCCTTCCAGAAGGAGCAATAGCTCAAGATCCTATTCACCTTCCAATAGCTCAAGGTCATCTGGTAGCAGATCGTCGAAGAGCTTTTCACCTAGAAGTAGTTCTTCAGGGTCTAGATCTTTCTCATCTCCTTCACGATCGAGCGGGAGCAGAAGTAGTGGATCCAGGTCGAGCGGACGTTCTTCATCAGGTAGTAGAAGTAGAAATTAATCATTGACAATCATGCATAAAATGAAGCCATATCTTTTCATTGGCCTGATAGCATTGTGTCCTTTCTTAACATCTGCGCAGGACGGTCCTTTTGGATATTATAATGATGCCCTATTGTTTAGTCAAACGTCTTTCGGAGGCACGGCCCGAATTCAGGCATTGGGTGGAGCTCAAGTATCATTGGGAGGAGATCAAAGTAGTGCTGCATCAAACCCAGCAGGATTGGGATTTTTCAATCGTGGAACGGTAGTATTCACTCCTTCATTGAATTTCTTCGATACGGAAGCTGATTACTTGGGGGATAATAATTCCTCTTTCCGGACAAATTTCAATTTTGATCAACTTGGAATTATACTGAATTACAGTAAGCCTGCAACCTCAGAATCTGGGTACAGGGGAGGATCGTTTGCAATCAGTTTGAATCGAATCAATAATTTCAACAATGAAGTTGAGTACATCGGTTTTAACAACACCAACTCAATTGTAGATTCCTTTATCGAAGGAGCTGGTACTACCAATCCAGGCGACTTGGGTGGATTAGAAAGCGTGGCCTATGATCACTTTCTCATTGACCTGGCAGACTATGATTCTGATCTGGATTACACCTTTGACAATGATGTAATTGTGCCTTTTGATGGGGATGGCACATTTGAAGGATATGGTTCTCCATTTGGAAGGGTTCCTGGTGTATTTCCAAGACAGACAGAGTCTATCCGTACCAGAGGAGGTCAGAATCAGCTGAATTTTTCCTGGGGTGGCAACTACTCTGACAGAATTTATTTTGGAGCCGGACTCGGTCTCAATACCATCAATTATAGAAGAGAGAGAACCTACACAGAAGATGCGTTTGTATTAAGCAATGGAGATGCAGATGATCTAATTAGTGCCGTCACAATTTCAGATGAGTTGGATGTGACAGGTACTGGCGTAAATGCAACAGTCGGTCTAATTGCAAGGCCGGTGGATTTCGTGACGGTCGGAGTAAGTTATGTCACGCCTACTTTCTATGCGATGGAAGAAGAGAGCTTCTTTACATTTATTACTGACTGGAATAGTATCTACTCCTATGGTCTACCAGAAGATACCATTGCATTAGGCAACATCATTACTGATAGTGATGTAGTATTGGGGAGCTACAATTTACGTACTCCTGCCAAGCTCAATGTTGGCAGTACTTTCTTCTTTGGCAAAGCAGGTTTCTTGACAGCTGATGTTGAGTTTGTGGATTATAGCCAAGCCGAGATTAGGTCTAGTGATTTCAGGGAACAGGCAGATAATGAGGTGATCAATGACCTTTACAGATCAGTTGTCAATTTCAGATTAGGAGGAGAGTTTAGACTGGATCAGTTTAGGTTTAGAGGAGGCTATGCTTACATGGCCGACCCTTATCAGGATAGCGATTTTGATCGAAGTATCAGCAATATCACTTTTGGTGCAGGTTTGAGAACAAGAGACTATTTCATTGATATTGGAGTAGTAAATCGCCAAACCCAATCGCAGACAAGTCCATATTTCGTAAACGAAAATCAGCCAATTGCTGAGATCGACAATCGATCAACTTCTGCTGTGTTCACAGTCGGATTTACTTTCTGATCATTTCTATAAGGTCAGAAAGTGAGTCGTTTTGGCGATGTGTGATATGCGCCTTTTGGTAAAAAGGTCTGCGTGCCTCGTTGAGCTGAGCAATTTTCTCTGAAAAATCTTGTCCTTGCATCAGAGGTCGATGACTTTCTTTTCTAATGCGCATTTCGATTTCTTGGAGATCAGTGTCCAGAAAAATTACGATTCCAGCTTTCAACATTAGGTCCATATTGCCATGAAAGCATGGAGCCCCACCTCCTGTCGAGATAATGAGATTGCCATTTTTTTCAACCGCCTCTTCGAGTGCTTCTTTTTCTTTTAAGCGAAATTGATCCTCTCCAGCCTTGAAGATTTCCGCTACGGTCTCCTTGGATCTTGACTCAATGAGGTCGTCAAGATCTACAAATTCCCAATCTAATGCTGCGCCAAGAGATTTACCGGTCGTGGTTTTGCCAGCTCCGGGCAAGCCGACTAAAAAAACCTTTTGGCTCAATTGAGCAGCTTGTTGATTTCAGAAACTTCGGGCACATCATTGTTGTGCCACTTGCCTATCACGGTCCCTTCATTTAATAGCATAACGCCAGGATTTGATCGTACCATTGTTTTCAAGACAGTAGCATCAGCATAGTAGTAGGGGATAGAGATTTGATGTTCATGCCTAAATGCCTCAAATTGCTCATAGCCAGATGCCGTCAATATTAGTACGTCAGCCCTTTTGGTTTCATCCGCTAAGGCCAGCATATCCTCTATGTTTTTTGTCTTGGCTTTCTCCGTATTGTAGATGATGAAAAGCAACTTGTTCCCAAGAAGAATTTGATCTGTAAACTCACCTTCATCATTCCAAACAGCAAAGTCAGTGATCTTAGGTTGCACCTCAGGATTCAACACTTTCAATTCTTTGAAGGTATAAGACTTGTCAGAAGGGTAAGTATCAAACTCATATTCTGTTCCTTCCTTTTCCATTACATAGGCGTAGATCAAGTCTCCGCTTGGCTGCATGAGCTGTGGGATATTATTGCCTATAGCATAAGTTCTAAAGTCTATGAAAGGTAGGTGCATTATGGCCATAATAGCCACTACGGTAAATAGAAGAGTGGAGATCGCTACAGTAACTGTAGATGTTTTGGATGCAAGAAACGATGTGATACTATTTCTTTTAATAAATAAGAATCCAATTAAAATCAGGAGAATGATGTCCTTTTGGAAAGACTGCCAGGGAGTAAGCTTTATCGCGTCTCCAAAACACCCGCAATCTGTGACTTTGTTGAAATAGGCTGAATAGAAAGTGAGGAAAGTAAAAAATATTATCATTCCCAGGAGGACCCAAACGGTATTTTTGACCCTAAATCCGATGATCAAGGCAATACCCAAAACTACCTCGAGGACACTTAGCAACACAGATAGGAATAGTGCAGCAGGAATGAAGATCTTAAAGAAGCCTGCTATGTCGTAAGAGAAAACCTGAAAATACTCTTCCAGCTTAATAGCAGTTCCGACCGGATCATTCACCTTAATAATTCCAGAAAAGATGAATAATCCTCCTACAAAAAATCGAGCGATTTCGATCAGTATTCTCATGCCTCTTTCATTTTAATCATACAAAAAACGGCGTAGTTAATCATATCCTGATAGTTGGCTTTGATGCCCTCAGAAACTAGCGTTTGACCTTCATTGTCTTCAATCTGCTTCACTCTTAGGAGTTTCATCAGAATAATATCCGTCATAGAGCTAACTCTCATTTCTCTCCATGCTTCATCGTAATCATGATTTTTCTGGGAAAGCAGATTTCTGGTTTCAGAAACCGCCCCATCATATTTTGGTTCCAATTCTTCCCAACTAATTTCCAGAGGAGCCTCGCTTTCTAAGCTGATTTGGATAATCGCTATCAGGCAATAATTGATGATGCCTATAAACTCCGATTTAATATCATCTTCTACCAGCTGTTTACCTTTCTCTTGTATTGACCGTATTCTTTGAGCCTTAATGAAAATCTGATCCGTAATGGAAGGGATTCTTAGTATCCTCCATGAGGTGCCATAGTCAATGGTTTTCTTTGAAAAAAGCTCTTTGCAAATGCCAATAGCTTCTTGATATTCTTTTGTGGTTTTATCGGTCATGTTTGCGCCGAAATCTGCGATTTTTGAATGGGCAAAAATAGATCAACAGCTTTTGAAGTCAATAAACATCAACGGAACCTTACTTGAGCTTGACAAACCCTTAGTTATGGGTATCATCAATGTTACTCCGGACTCCTTCTTTGAGGGTAGCAGAGCCAATCAAATTGATGCAATCATCTCCAAGGCAAATAAGATGATCCAAGAGGGAGCTACATTCCTGGACATTGGTGGTTATTCATCCAGGCCAGGAAGTACTGACATCAGCATAGAAGAGGAACTTTCGAGAGTATTGGAGCCGATTCGTGAAATAAGAGCACAATTTCCAAGCGTCCTTATTTCGATCGATACCTTTAGATCAACAGTAGCTGATAAAGCGGTCGAGGCGGGAGCGCATATTATCAACGATATATCTGGTGGACACCTGGATATCGAAATGTTGAAAACAGTAGGGAAATTAAAAGTTCCTTATATCGGTATGCATATGAAAGGCAATCCTCAGACCATGACTAAAATGGCCTCCTATAATGATTTGATGAATGAGGTTATGGACTATTTCGTCAGGTTAATGGAAGATGCTAGT
>CAZZHO010000056.1:20230-26195 GCA_964653795.1 uncultured Roseivirgaceae bacterium
TGATTTGATGAATGAGGTTATGGACTATTTCGTCAGGTTAATGGAAGATGCTAGTACCAATGGGATAAATGATTTGATCATAGATCCTGGATTTGGGTTTGCAAAAACTGTGGATCATAATTTTGAGTTACTTCAGAAAATGTCTCTTCTTGGTCATTTGCAGAAACCTATCTTGGTGGGTGTCAGCCGAAAAAAAATGATCCAGAAGACACTTGATGTACCATCATCAGAGGCATTGAATGGTACATCGGTACTAAATACTTTAGCTTTGTTAAAAGGAGCATCTATCCTTCGTGTACACGATGTGAAAGAGGCAGTTGAGGTTGTAAAATTGATTGAGAGGTACAAAAATTGATACTAGCGTTTAAACTGGGTTTTCTTGAGGTTTCAATCGTCGATCTGATTGATATTGCCCTGGTTACGCTCCTATTACATCAGGCCTATAAACTTATTCGCGGGAGCCTTGCGATCAGAGTCTTTATTGGATTCCTATTCCTCTACTTGTTGTTTCTGGTGGTAAAAGCTGCTGGGATGGAACTGGTAACCAATATTTTGGGACAGTTTATGGGCGTGGGGGTTCTGGCAGTAATCATTTTATTTCAGCAAGAGATTAGGAAATTCCTTCTACTTGTGGGCAGGACCACTACCTTGGATGAAGGTAACTTCATGCAAAGCCTCAGATCCTTTTGGTCTAACGGTAGCGCCTTACGGCGATCAGATGTTTCTGCACTAGTAGATGCCTCTAAGACCCTTGGTGCCAGTAATACCGGAGGATTAATAGTGATCTCTAAGAGTTCAGAACTGAAGTTTTACGCGGATTCAGGGGACAGACTGGATGCAGTGATTTCCAAAAGATTGCTACTGTCGATTTTCAATAAATACAGCCCACTTCATGATGGTGCCGTGATTGTCCATGACAACAAGATCGTTGCGGCTAGATGTATACTACCAGTTACAGAAAGAGATGATCTTCCAGCTCATTTTGGTTTGCGGCACAGAGCAGCTATCGGTATGTCTGAGGCCACAGATACATTGCTTATTGTGATTTCAGAAGAAACAGGACAAATGTCGGTTGTGAAAAGTGGACAAATATTCCCTAATATTTCAGCTAAGGAGCTGCGGACGATGACTAATGAGTATTTGTCAGAAGAAGATAATGTCAGTTCTATTGGCAAAGAAAAGGACCAAACTAGTGCCCCAACTGAGGTGACCGAGCAAGCTTAGTCTTCAGCAACTTCTTCTACTGCTACCTGCTTGTCATATAATTCTCTGAACACTCCCTTTTTCTCGTATAGTTCATCATATCCTCCTTTTTCTACTATTTCTCCATTGTCTAACACTACGACCTTATCTGCAAGCTTTGCGGAGGACACACGGTGAGTGATGATAATAGAAGTTCGATTTACCATGATCTTGGCCATAGCATTCAAAATCGAGTTTTCGGTTTTGGTGTCTACAGCCGAGAGCGCATCATCCAGGATCAGTATGCTAGGGGAGGTAGCGATGGCCCTGGCAATACTTACCCGCTGCTTCTGACCACCTGAGAGGGTTATGCCCCGTTCTCCAAGTTCTGTTTCAAACCCTTTAGGGAAACGATCTATATTCTCCAATAAATCAGCATCTTCTGCAGCCTTCTTTATTTGTTCGAAGCTGAGTGAAGGGTTGCCAAAAGCGATGTTATTGGTAATGCTATCTGAAAAAAGAAAGATGTCCTGGGGCACATAGCCAATCTGAGACCTAAGATTGGATACGTTGTAATCTTGAATATTCTCTCCATCTACCAGCACTTCACCACTCGAGATATCGTACATCCTACAGATTAGGTTAGCGATTGTACTCTTACCAGAGCCGGTTGTTCCGATGATGGCCAGGCTTTTCCCCGAAGGAATTTCGAAAGACACATTGTTCAAAGCCTGTATACCTGAATCCGGATATACGAAAGACACATTTTTAAACTCCAGATCGCCTTTAATTTCTTTCTCCAAATCTTTTTTAGAGATAATATCATTTTTAGTGTTCAGAAATTCATTGATCCGCTTCTGAGAGGCTGCTGCTCTTTGAATGATACTGGTGATCCAACCTAGGGAGGCGACAGGCCAGGTCAAAAGGTTTACGTAGATGATGAACTCGGCAATATTACCTGTCGTAACCTGACCGTTGAATACCTCAATTCCTCCTACGAATACCGTAAGTATGACACTAAGTCCTATCAGACCCATGATTAACGGGAAGAACAGTGAGTCCACAAAGACCAGCCGTAGAGATTTATGTTTGTAGCGATTACTAGCCTCTTCAAATTCGTCGGCCATCTCTGCCTCTCTTACGAAAGCTTTGATAACCCTGATCCCCGAAAAAGCCTCCTGGACAAAGGTTGAGAGGTCAGATAAACTTCTTTGAATTTCTTCTGAACGTCGGTTGATGATGTTGTTAACGAAATAAATGCTAATTGAGAGCAATGGTAGCGGTACCAAAGAGTAGATCGTCAAAGTAGGATTGATGGTGAACATGAAGGGGATGACCATCAGAAACAGCGTGAAAAGATTGATACCATACATGATCGCTGGCCCAACATACATACGCACTTTACTCACATCTTCAGAAATTCTGGCCATAAGATCCCCAGTATTGTTTTTGCGATAAAAACTCAAGGGCAAAGACTGATAGTGAGAGTAGATTTCGTTTTTGAGATCGTATTCAATGTGCCGAGACATTACAATGATGGTCTGTCTCATGAAAAACATAAAAATCCCTCTTAGCAAGGCGGATATCAATATCGAAACACCAAGAATGACAATACTGGAAGTGAAGAGGTTGACAGTTTCAGACTGCAGATCGAACCCATCGAATAACAAGAACACATCATAACTTTTTTGCAAAAGATCAAAAGCGTGTCTTACTGCCCAGGCCGGAACGATCGAAAAGAAATTGGCAATGATGATAAAAACAGTGCCTAGCGTAAGGTGCCACTTGTATTTGAACAGGTATTTATTGAGTGCAGATAGTTCTTTCACCTGGTAGTCTGGAATGATTTAGAGGATCATGGTTTTAAGCCATGAATGATCCTGATTGTTTAAAAATCTTCTTAGCCTTTTGCAATCGTACTTTGGACTTAAATGGCGTAATTTTGCGGTTCTTTTTGTGATAGAAACATCAACGTTTCTTTGACAAAGATGATTCCGTATTTGGAACTAGAATGAAGTAACCATTGAAAAAATGACTGAAATAGAACCCCGTATTTCTGAATTGCCGAGTGTTTTCGATCAAATGGATGCCATGGAGCATGAGCAAATTGTTTTTTGCAATGATCCGGACACTGGTCTTAAAGCAATGATTGCGCTACATAATACGGTACTTGGGCCAGGCATGGGAGGTACCAGAATGTGGAATTACACCAGCGAAGCGGATGCCGTAAAAGATGTTTTGAGGTTATCCAGAGGAATGACTTTTAAAAACGCTATAGCCGGTCTCAATATTGGTGGTGGAAAGGCAGTGGTCATAGGTGATGCCAAAAAGCTGAAAAATGAAGCTTTAATGAGGAGGTTCGGCAGGTTTGTGCATAGCCTCGGTGGTAGATACTGGACTGCTGAAGATGTAAATATGACCACTCGTGACATGGAATATGTGCGAATGGAAACTCCATATGTCGCTGGTTTGCCCATCAACATGGGTGGTTCTGGAGATCCTAGTCCTGTTACAGCCTACGGTGTTTACATGGGGATGAAAGCAGCGGCTAAGAAGGCCTATGGCAGCGATAGCCTGGAAGGTAAAAGAGTGGTGGTGCAAGGGGCTGGTCATGTAGGAAGCTATCTGATTGACTATTTGGTAAAGGAGAAAGCCATAGTCTCGGTAAGTGATATTTTCCAGGACAAAATTGAAGCGATCAAAGCGAAGCACGATATTGAAGTGATAGATCCCGAGAGTATATATGACGCAGATATGGATATATACGCGCCATGTGCTTTAGGAGCAACGTTGAATGATCAAACTATAGATAAATTAAAATGTGCCATAGTAGCTGGTGGAGCTAATAATCAGCTAGATGATGAGAAGATTCATGGTCACGCTTTAAAAGAGCAAGGAATGATCTATGCTCCTGATTTCTTAATAAATTCAGGAGGTATTACCAATGTCTATTACGAGCAGCAAGGAAATTACAATCGCGAAAGAGTAATGGCTCAGACCGAACGTATATATGATGTTTGCCTCGACGTAATCAATCATGCTGAAAATAATAATATTACAACTCATGAGGCTGCTTTAGATTTGGCACTGAAGCGAATCAATGCAATAGGAAAGGTCAAACTTTCTTACTAGACCTTACACAATACTGACAGATGCTCAATAGACGAATTTTACGGATCAAAGCCATGCAGGCGTTATATGCATATGATATGGCCATGGCGTCTGTCAAAGAGATTTTAGCTGAAGAAGTATCAGGTAAATTTCAGTATGATCCAGCTTATCACGATTTTACTGAAAAGTCATCCTTCGATAAGAGAGTCCGCTTCGTAAAGCGTACTTTTCTGGAAAGAGTCAATCAGAACATAGTTCATGAGGACCTAGATGAAGATATTCAGGAGGCCTTGAAGGAAGGGCAAGTCGACTTTGAAAATACGCTGAAAAAAGAACACAAGTCTGCAAGGGACAGGATGGAATCGGAGATCAAGAACATCTACCGGCAATACATCAAAATACTATTGATTCCTTCGGAAATTGCATTCATCGAACGACGCGAAAAGGAGAGAATCGAAAAAAAGGCAAAGTCTGCCGGTTCCCTCTTTAATTTCATTTCGAATCCCATCGTCAATGCATTAAGCACTTTTAAGCCATTGGTGGATTATTCAATCGACAAAAGCATCAGTTGGAAAGGGGAGGAAGACACACTCAAGTCGTGGTACAAGACTTGGTCTACCAATGAAGAGATGATGGCTTATCAGGCCAAGACTGCACCTTCTGAAGATGATCATGCAGAGGCAGTGAAGCTCTTATTGAAGAACCTCGTTTTTAAGACGGAGGAGATTGATGAGTACTTCTCTTTGTCGGACTTACATTGGTCAGAGAACAAGGCGATAGTGAGGAGCATGATATCCAAGACTATCCAGGGATATGAGCCCTCTTTAGACCAACCTTTTGAACTGAAAGAATTGAGTCTAAACGAGAAGGATGATTTTCAGTACTTCAGGATACTTTTCGATAAAACAATTCAGGAAAGTGTCGAATTGGAGTCTACAGTTGCGGCGAAAGCTAAAAACTGGGAATCGGATAGGATGGCCAGTATCGATAAGATCATTTTGAAGATGGCACTTGTGGAAATGATCAATTTCCCGAGTATTCCGGTGAAAGTGACAATTAACGAGTTTATAGAGATATCGAAGAAATACAGTACTCCAAAAAGCAAGCAATTCGTAAATGGTATTTTGGATGTACTTGCAAACGAGCTAACTTCGGAAGGTATTATCCGCAAAAGCGGAAGAGGTCTAATTGACAATAAATAACAACACAGGTTATGAGCAGAGGATCAAGTTCATTTTTTTCATTTTTGGTAGGCCTTTTAGCCGGAGCTATCGTAGGATTACTTTATGCTCCTGAGAAAGGAGAGAATACCAGAGATAAGCTTTCTTTTCTTCTGGATAAATACAAGAAAAGGTTTGAAGATATCCTTTCTGAAATCATGGAAGGTAAGCAGGCCGTCGAAAGTGAAGCCAAAGTAGAGGGCGAAAAAATCATCAGTAGCGCCAAGGAAAAGGCAGAGAAATTATTGGATGATGTCAATGGGTTGATGGATCAAATCCAAAAAAACTAGTTTACAGGCCAAACATTAACACATCGTTAGGACTTATTGAGCGAAGAATAGTTAATGAATTTTCTAGCTTTGTTCTATCTAAAAAGTATCTAAAATGAATATTGTAAAAACATTGTTGCTTGTTGTTGTGGCGGTTGTGATGGCTAGTTGCAGCAATAAAGA
>CAZZHO010000057.1:0-13465 GCA_964653795.1 uncultured Roseivirgaceae bacterium
TTAGAATTGATTGGCCTCAGGGAGGAAGCACTTTTCTGAAGGATGTTACCTCGAACCAAACGCTGACTATCAAGGAAGAAAGAACTCAAAAGCCAATAATTCCAGGGACCTCAACCTTGTTCTCGGTGGTGGAGAACACTACGAAGCATGAAGAAAATGTCTCAAATGATTTTGTCAATCAAAGATTGCTTCTTACCCAACATTCCAAACAAGGCCCTTGTCTAGCGGTAACAGGTGGTAATAAGTATGTTTTTCTGGGGGGAAGTCATGGGAGCGCCGGGAAGATTCTGGCCTATTCTGATGGGAACCTCCAATTGATACAGGTCTTAGATGAATCCTACGAGGACGCAGCGGCGATCTTTTTGGATGTTGACAATGATGGTGATGAGGATCTCTATGTAGGCAGTGGCGGCAGCGAGCATCAACTGGAATCCAAACTGTACAAAGACAGGCTTTACATCAATGAGAATGGTAAATTTTATTTAGATGAGAATGCCTTGCCAGAAATGCTTTCAAGTACATCTGTTCTACAGGCTGAAGATTTTGATGAAGATGGGGATATAGATCTATTCGTTGGCTCAGGAATAGTGCCCTTATCATTTCCTGCGAAACCAAAGCAACATCTGCTGGAAAACGTAGGAGGGAGATTCGAGATCTACAGGCAAAAGTTATTCGATGATTTAGGTATGATAAATGATGCTTCTTGGCTGGATATTGATGGGGATGGCTATAAGGATTTAGTGGCCTTAGGGCAGTGGAACAATATTTGGAAGTTACGAAATAAAGAAGGACAATTACAATTGCCAGAGCCTCTGCGGGTTTTAGATGAGGCAGGTAAGAAACTAGATATGAATGGGCTTTGGAGAGCTATCAAATCTTCTGATTTGGACGGTGATGGAGACCAGGATTTTGTTGTTGGCAACCAAGGCTTAAACAACTTTATTAATCCCAGCCAAAAAGAACCTATCGTATTATACACAGGTGATTTAGATGGGAATGGGAGTAAAGATCCTTTAATAGGCGCGAATTTCGAACTAGAAGGAAGCGTTAAACTACTACCACTACAGTCCCGTGATGATGTAACTAAGCAGCTAGTTCATTTGAAAAGTGAACTGCTTTCTTACGATGATTTTGCTTCGGCAACATTTCAAGATCTCTTGGGGAATGAAGAAGTTTCTAAGACCACAATAAAAGCTTCGGTCTTTGAAAGTGGTGTTTTGGTGAATAGAGGAGAACACTTCGAATTTATTCCGTTGCCGCTGCGGGCCCAGTTTGCGCCAATCAATGATATACTCATCCAGGATTTTGATGAAGACGGTATTAGTGATTTGCTGTTGGTAGGAAATGATCATAGCGCGGAAGTAAATTATGGTCGATATGACGCAAGTGTTGGTGCTGTATTGAAAGGTTTGGGTGACGGATCCTACAAGTTCTTAGAGCCATCGATTAGTGGCGTTGTGATAAACGGTCAATGCAGCGAAATCGTCAAATTGAGAGACAAAGACGGAAGTGATTTGATCATCATTGGTCGTAACGATGAAGAATTAATTATTTACCGAAAAAAGAATAAAAAGCAAGTATGAATGAGGTATTGATGTCTATCGGGGTGGATCCTAAGCTCCATACAGAGAGTCATTTTGACCTTGCTCAATTGGTTGTAAAGGAAGAAAGTGAGGGTATAATCGAATATGCATTATCTCTAAAGAATGATAAGCCTGTAGTGCCACAACCTGTTGTTGTTGAATGGAGCATCCCTGCTGTAAACGTAATGGGTGTCTGGCGCAATACGGTAGACTTCAATAAGCGAATTGAAGCCGACTGGGAATTGGAAATGCAACAGTCCCGAATTTCTATCGATTCGCCGGTTATATCGCTCTTTGGAAATGATGATACTAATGCGCTGACTTTCGCTTGTTCAAATGCTATCAATAGGGTGGAACTCGCTGCGAAGTACCGCGAAGAGGACAATCGTTTCTATTGTAAAATGATATTCTTTACCGAGTGTAAGTATCATATTGAGGAATTCAATGCTAACATCAGGCTTGACTTTCGCAGAATTCATTTTTCGCATGCTCTTAACGACGTTTCCATTTGGTGGGAAAACAATGGTATGGAACCCATGAAGGTACCTCAAATTGCGAAAAGGCCATTGTACTCGACGTGGTATCAATACCATCAGAATTTGGATACTGAGCTCTTGAAAAGAGAATGCCAGATAGTTAAAGAGCTGGGATATGATGCCATTATTCTTGATGATGGATGGCAGACCAAAGACAGCAACAGGGGCTATGATTACACCGGAGATTGGAATCCTGATAGGATACCTGAGATATCAGATTTTGTAAAGGATTTGCAGAAAATTGGAATGAAGGTTGGTCTCTGGTTTTCGGTTCCATTCTGTGGACGGAAATCTCAGGCTTATAAAAAGTTCAAGGGAAAATTCTTAACAGAGAACCATCGTTGGGCACCGGTTTTTGATCCGCGATATCCGGATGTTCGATCGTACTTAGTGAGCATATATACTAAAGCAATTCGGGATTGGGGCTTGGATGGTCTTAAGCTTGATTTTATTGATGACTTTCAAGCATATGAGGATACTTCATTTGAAAGCGATCCCAATAGGGATTTCAATTCAATAAATGATGCTGTAAATGAACTCTTAAAACAAGTGAAGCTCGCCGTAACAGCCATCAACCCTGAGGTGTTTATTGAATTTCGTCAACGATACATTGGCCCGGCGATTCGGCCTTATGGCAATATGTTAAGAGCCTTCGATTGTCCAGGTGACCCTACTATGAACAGGGTCCGAATTGCGGATATCAAGATGTTGGCCGGTAATACCGCAGTTCATTCGGATATGGTCAAGTGGAACTATGAGGAGCCTGTGGAGTTGGCTTCGCTGCATATGATCAATACCCTTTTTGGTGTACCACAGCTTTCGGTATTGGTTACGGATGCTCCTTCAGACCATATTGAAATGATCAAGTTCTACACTGATTATTGGGTAAGACGATCTGAAGTATTGATGAACGGGGAGTTCATGCCAAATTCACCATTATCCAACTATCCCTTGCTCAATGCAAAGAAAAATGGCGTTGGGGTATTTACAGTTCACGAAGATTGTCCAGTTCAGATCAAGGATCAATTCTATCAATTTGAGATTGTAAATGGAAAGCAATCAGAAGATTTAGTGACGATAGTCTCAAATGATTTCGGTGAATATCACTTCAAAATCCTTGATTGTAAAGGTTTAGAGCATGACCGAGGAGTTATGAATCTGGCAAAAGGACCGGCAATTTGGAACATTCCTATTGGAGGAATGTTAGTTTTTGAATCGTTGAATCAATAATTTGCAATATGGGAGGTGGAATTAGCACAATTGACATCATTGTCATATTAGCGTATTTTATTGTTGTACTAGCAATTGGATTTTATGTAGCAAGGGGTACCAAAACGGGAGAGGATCTATTTCTGGGAGGTAGAACCTTTGGTTGGGGCTTGGTTGGTCTCTCACTTTTTGCTTCAAACATCTCTACAACTAGTATCATCGGGTTATCAGGTGCAGCCTACAGTACGGGGATAGTGCAATCGGTCTATGAGTGGATGACCGGTATCCCATTGGCCATTGCAGCCTTGATATTCATTCCTTTGTATTTGAAGTCCAAGGTCACCACAATACCAGAATTTTTGGAACTTAGATTCGATAGAAGGTCCAGGAACTTCTTCTCTATTGTGACCATTTTCACGAGTATCATCGTAGATACGGCCGGGGGTCTCTACGCAGGGGCTATTGTCCTAAAGATTTTTTTTCCAGACCTTATTTTATGGCAAACCACACTGGTATTAGCCCTTGTTGCAGGAATCTATACTACGTTTGGAGGACTTAAAGCTGTGGTCTACACAGATGCCATTCAAGCAATCATTTTAATTCTAGGTTGTTCGGTATTGAGCTTTATGATGTTCCAGGAGCTTGATTTTTCCTGGGCCAAAGTTGTAGCGAGTGCTCCGGAAGGACATTTGTCCATCATTCGACCCTTAGATGATGATTCACTTCCCTGGCCTGGTTTAATAATGGCCGTTCCTATTTTGGGGTTTTGGTACTGGACTACCAATCAGTACATTATCCAAAGAGTTTTAGGGTCAAAAGATATCAATAATGCCAGATGGGGTGTCATTCTTGCAGGTTTTCTTAAGATAATTCCGCTTTTCATCATGGTGATTCCAGGAACAATGGCGATTAGTATTTTCCCTGATTTGGCAAATGCTGACCAGGTCTTTCCGACGGCTGTTGTCAATATTTTGCCAGTAGGTCTTATAGGGATTGTATTGGCCGGTCTCATCTCGGCGATTTTGAGTAGTGTGGATTCGACGCTCAACTCGGCTTCTACCTTGGTAGTGGTTGATTTTGTAAAAACAAGGAATCCTAATATTTCAGAAGAAGAAACTGTGAAGTACGGTCGGATATCCACTATAGTGCTCATGATAGTAGCCGCCCTATGGGCACCGATAATCGGGAATTTTGGAGGTATTTGGGCTTATCTACAGCAGATGTTTTCGATCATTGTTCCGCCAATTGCGGTACTCTTTCTGGTAGGGGTATTCTACAAAAGAGGTAACGGACAAGGAGCCTTTTACACCCTGATTTTAGGTACACTTGGTGGTGTGATTTTATTTATTCTAGGTCAACTTGGTATGTGGTCGTTGCATTACGTTTACAACGTGGGAATAATGACCGTTGTGTCTTCCATCATCTTTATCGGAATTAGTCTGATGACGGAAGCACCTGACTCGAAGCAAATGGCCTTCACCTTCGATAAATCCTTGATTCAAAATGAGGAGGCTTTGCCATGGTACAAAGACTACCGATACCAGTTATGTGCCCTGCTAGTAATCATTGCACTTTTAATTCATCTTTTCTGGTAATTAATCTTAGTTCTTAATGTCAGAAACGACTGCTTTGCAGGTTATTTCACCAGGTAGAATTAACCTGATAGGAGAACATATTGACTATAGCGGCGGACACGTTTTACCCGCTGCTATTGATTTACATATCTCATTGGAGCTTAGGACTACCACTGGTACCGAATGTCTAATTGAGTCTTTGGACTTGAAAGAGCAATTTTCTTTTGATTTAGAAAATGTGGTCCCTTCTCAGAGCCCTTGGGAGAACTATTTTTTGGGTGTTATTCATTTTATTCAACAACTGCGACCTAGGAAAATAAGAGGGTTTCAGTGTCGACTGAAAAGCACTCTGCCGATAGGATCAGGAATGAGTTCTTCAGCTGCTCTTGAGTGTGGTCTGGCGAAAGGGTTAAATAAACTTTTTGATCTGCAATTGACCGATATTCAAATGGTGGAAGCTTCGCGTGATGCTGAACATCATTTTGTGGGCACCAAATGTGGTATCATGGATCAGTTTGCTGTTGTAAAGGGTAAGAAAGAAAACTTCATTTTACTGAATTGTGACTCCTTAAATTTTGATTACATCCCAGCACAATTTGGTCGGTACGATTTGTTGCTCATTAACTCGAATGTCTCGCACAACCTTGCAGAAAGCGAGTACAACAAAAGGAGGGAAGAGTTGACTGAGGGGTTTGATTTGATAAAAAAAGACTATCCTGAATTCAAGAATCCAGTGGATCTTTCTTTGCAGGTCATAGATAGATATAAGGATCAATTATCGGAAAAAGTCTACAACCGCTTAGCTTATTCCACAGCTGAAAATATCAGGACTTTGAAAGCTGCTGAATACTTGAGACAGGGAGCAATTGATAATGTTGGGAATCTACTATTTCAATCGCATGCTGGCTTGAAGGACTTGTATGAAGTGAGTTGCCCTGAACTGGACTTTTTAGTTAATCAAGCTTTGGCAAACGAACATGTGCTAGGTGCCAGAATGATGGGAGGCGGCTTTGGTGGATGCGTAATTCACTTGATGGATCGGGAAAAAAGAGATGACTACTTTCAGGATGTATCCGAGCGGTACTATCAGCAATTTGGTATTAAAGCAACAGCTTATAAGGTTTCAGTTTCAGATGGAGTCAATGTTTCAACCTATGATTGACTATAGCTCCACACCGCATCGTCGGTTCAATATCTTAACAGGTGAATGGGTATTGGTATCGCCCCATAGGACCAAGAGACCTTGGCAAGGAAGTACCAGCAAGCCTCAGCAGATTTCTCAGATGACATATGATGAGAACTGTTATCTGTGTCCTGGTAATGTACGTGCAGGAGGAATCAAAAACCCGGATTACTCCAGTACTTTCTCCTTTGTTAATGATTTTGGTGCTATCCATCAAGGGGTGGATGATGGCGAGGAGCAAAAAGGTTTGCTGCTGGCAAAATCGGAAAAGGGTATTTGTAAGGTTATTTGCTTTTCGCCTAACCATAGCCTTACGCTTCCATTGATGTCAATTGAAGAAATTAAGAAAGTAATAGCGCTTTGGATTGAGGAGTATCGTGAATTGGGCGCTTTGGAATTCATCAATCACGTTCAAATATTTGAAAATAAAGGATCCATAATGGGGTGTAGCAATCCTCATCCTCATGGCCAAATATGGGCGCAGGAAAGTATTCCGGAGGAAGTATTGAAGAAAGGCAGGAATATGCTTCTTTATTGGAATCAAAAGAAGAAAAGCATCCTTTCTGACTACATCGAACAAGAATTAAAAGAAGGAATAAGAGTTGTACTTGAAAATGAAAATTTCGTTGTTCTAGTTCCTTTTTGGGCTATATGGCCCTATGAGACCATACTCCTGCCTAAGAGACATGTTACCAATATACGAGATTTGAATGCTGATGAAATTCAGGATTTTGCCGAAATTTTGAAGGAGCTCACTATCAAGTACGATAACCTTTTTCAGGTATCCTTTCCATATTCAGCCGGGATTCATCAGGCTCCAACAGATGGCCTGGACCATCCAGAATGGCATTGGCACATGTCTTTTTACCCCCCTCTCCTGCGTTCAGCAGAGGTCAAGAAATTCATGGTAGGATATGAGATGTTTGCAAATCCTCAAAGAGATATTACAGCAGAGGCTGCAGCAGCAACACTTCGTCAGTTGAGTGCTGTACACTATTCAATGGAACATCCAGCTAATCCCTAGTCGGTGGCAATACCGAAATAAGTGATTTGTGCCGGTTCCGAAAACGGATTTTGCAGTGAGTGCATTTCTCCAGGGTTGATAATAATGCAATCTCCAGCTTCAAGAATACATTCTTGACCATCAACAGTAAATACAATTTTTCCTGAGGTGCAATAGAAAATTTCAAACATGGTGTCATGTTTATGCGGCTCTACTTGTTGATCAGGTTGGAAAACAGCGGAGCTAAAGTTGGTCAGTTGAGGAACTAGGCCATTCTTAATAAAGACTTTCTTTTTGATCTCTCCAATATGATTGGCGTTGGTGGTCTTTAGATTTTTGTTCTTGATGAATTTCATTTCATTAGAGCTGGTAGCGAGATATTGTATTTGACGATCAAGGAGCGAGTAACTATGACAAATGCTACCGTGATCCATATGGCCAGGCTTTCAGGGATAGCCATTTGCTTCAGAATCAAAGCGTATAACAGGCCTGCAACTACGCAGACGAGTGCATAGATTTCTTTCCTAAAAATTAGAGGAATATCATTGGAGGCAATGTCTCTTAGCACCCCGCCGAAAACAGCGGATACCATACCCATCACAACAGCTACCAATGGACTAAGTCCGAAGGAAAGCGTCTTTTCTATACCAAGAATGGTGAATACCGCTATCCCGATAGTATCAAAGAGAAAAAGAGTCCTTCTTAGCTTCAGTACCACATTTTTGAATGCAATTGACAGTACTAAACCAATTAAAACATAGACCAAATAATTAGGAGTTTGCATCCACCCGACCGGGGTAGCTCCCAATAGAATATCGCGGATTGTACCACCCCCCAGAGCTGTAAGAAAAGCGATCACCGCCGCTCCAAAGAAATCCATCCTCTTGTCTATCGCTGATAAGGCACCGCTGATAGCAAAGACGATAGTACCTACAATATCTAAAATGAGAATAATGGACATGCCGTGATCAGGTCTTCTTTGTCACAAAGTTGCGATCAATTAATTTGGTGAATATGTATACTAAAAAGAAATACAGCAAACAGGATCTTTTGAGATGGACCAGGCGCGAACTGATTTTTTTCGTCATTTACGCTTCTCTACTGACCATACTTTTCGAGTTGTTCGAACTTCAATGGTTGCGTTTGCCTTGGACACCATTGGCACTAATAGGTACTGCAGTGGCATTCTTAATAGGCTTTCAGAACAATGCAGCTTACGGCAGGATATGGGAAGCCAGACAGATATGGGGCGGTATCGTCAATGATTCGAGGACGTTCGGAATCATGGTTTTGGATATGATTACGAATGAGTATATGAAGGATCCGAAGGATGAGGAATATCTGGAAGGACAGAAGAAGATCATTATTCATCGCCATGTTGCCTGGCTTACCGCTTTGAGACATTCTATGAGAGGGGAGCGGCAGTGGGAAAGTTTCAAGCACGCGAAGGTCAATCAGGAGTGGATCGAAATGATGCATATACCAGAGTGGATACACTCCTTGGAGGAAGAACTTGAACCTGTGCTTAGTAAGCAGGAATTGGATCATGTGATGAGCAAGACCAATAAGCCCGCCACACTATTGAAGCTGCAGTCCAATCACCTACGTAAGCTCAAAGAAGAGGGAGTGATCTGGGAGTTTTCTTTCCTCGAATTAGAATCTAAGATTTCCGAGCTTATGACTCATCAGGGTAAGTCGGAGCGTATCAAAAATTTTCCCTATCCACGTCAATTTGCCACCTTGGGATATGACTTTGTGAATATGTTCATCTTCTTATTGCCTTTGGGGATTGTTCCTGAATTCTCTAAGATCGGACTAGGTATGATTGAAAATTACCCTTTGGTGGGCCAGCTATTTGTATGGTTAGGTGTTCCTTTCTCGGCATTAATTTCCTGGGTTTTTAATACAATGCAAAGAATTGGAGTAACTGGTGAAAATCCATTTGAAGGTTCTGCTAATGATGTTCCTATTTCTACTATAGCAAGAGGAATAGAAATTGATTTAAGGGAAATGCTAGGAGAATCTAAGGAGGAGATCCCAGAGCAATTCCCTGTTGTATATGATATTCAGATGTAGGCTGTCTAAAGCAATTAAAGGCTATGTTTTGCATAGCCTCCATTTTACACCTTTAGCTGTAAAGAACTTTATAAGTGATGATTTGTAGGCCATCTTCAAAACTCTCTTGTTCTACAAATTCGCAGTTGAATTGACTCTGGTTATCTCCAAAAAGCCGAATACCTTTTCCTAAGATGAGAGGGTTTAATTTGACTTTGATGAGATCAACTTGTCTATTTTCCAATAGCCACATAGCCAAATCACCACCTCCACATAAGTAGATATCTGTTTCAGACTCCCTACGTATCTGGTTTATTTTGTCCAGATCTAGTGAAGCTATTTCCACTTCACTCTTTTGGTCAAAGTATAGCCAGGTGGAGAAAACAATGTTCTTCATCCATGGATAAGGTGCTACGCCGGGCTTCAATCCAAATGAATAGCCAAATTCATAGGTCTTGCGCCCCATAATTACTGTTTTGAACTGTTGTAAATCTTCTAAATAACGATCCACACCTGGACCAGAAGGTATAAAGCCACTAATATCTTCATCATGACCAGCGATGTAGCCATCTAAAGACATTGCAACGTAATAGACAATACGTCTCATAATCTTAATATTTAGTATGTGAGAAAAGTTTGGGTGCGGCTGCACCGTAAAGTGTATTCGACTACTCCTAGATTTGGAGTGAAAAAATGAATACTCGAGGTTGTCTTAAGAAATCATGATAATGCAAACGTAACAATTTTCATGAAGACGGAACGCTTCGGCCATTTGCGCATTATCTTTCTACACTATGAAAGTGATAGCAATTGAAAAGGATGGCCACGTTCTAAAAATGGCGCTTAACAGGCCTGATAAAATGAATGCATTCAATCTGGAAATGTTGAGAGGCTTGGGTGAAGCATTTACAAGGCTGGAGGATGAAGATGATCTGCGTTGTGGACTGCTCTGCGCTGATGGTGATCATTTCACAGCTGGGTTGGATTTGGCAGAGGTAGGTCCTGCTGTGAAGAATGGTGAGGCTTTATTTCCAGATGATATGGTGGATCCAGTACAGGTCAATGGCCGGAAAAGGAGTAAGCCGGTGGTGATGGCGGTACAAGGCTACTGTCTGACAATAGGGATGGAATTGATATTAGCCAATGATATTTGTATAGCTCATCCGGACACTAAATTCGGGCAGATAGAGGTGAAGAGGGGTATTTTTCCATTTGGCGGTGCTACCGTGAGAATGCCTCAAAGATGTGGCTGGGGAAACGCTATGCGATACTTACTAACAGGAGATATGTTTGATGGTAACGAGGCATATAGAATAGCATTCGTTCAGGAATTGGCAGAAGATCCGATTGCAAGAGGGATGGCGTTAGCTAAGTCCATAGCCGCCCAAGCGCCTTTAGGTGTTTATGCTTCGCTTAAAAGCTCTCAAACCACTCTTTCTGGTAAAGTAGATGAGGCTATCAGGGATTTGAACGGGCAGGCGCGATTACTCATGGATTCTGAAGATGCCAGAGAAGGAATGCTCTCTTTTGTGGAGAGAAGGGAAGCTGAGTTTAAAGGTAAGTAGCTCAAATGTGTGAGCCGATTTGATAACTATTTGACTAATAGTATACTTACGGAAAACGTTTTTTTGGACAAAACATAGAAAAGTGTAATTATTTTAAGACCTTAGCAATACCTAAACGCATCCTTTGAACCTATTCTCAAACAATTCGCCGATAAGTATGAGAGTTTGTTCGATTTTTTTATTGCTCTTTATTGGAGCCTACATAGTGAAAGCGCAGTGTGGAAGTTGTCCTGCGGGTACCGCCCCCAATGCAGGTAAGGAATGGCTGGGAACGGTTGATTCTGATTGGGAGAACCCATCTAACTGGAGTGGTGGAACGCTGCCCACTACAAATCGCATTGAAATAAATCCTAATAATTATACGGGGAATGCTGTCAACCCCATAATTACCGTACCATCTACTTTTACACCCAACGATGTAGTAATAACTGACGGAGGGATTTTGACTATATCGAACACGCTAATCATAAGTGATGATTTTACTATTTGGGGGGATGGGTCAACGCTCAATATCACCGCCGGTTCTAATGCCTCCGGAGACGATACCAATCTTTGTCGGGGAGGAACGCTTAATGTTAGTGGTGGGTCTTTTGATAACACCAGCGGTTCCGGAATACTCAGGATCTGTACTTCCAATCCTACGGCAGCAACTAACGACCCATCTGTCAATGTCACTGGTGGTACTGTAAATACGAATGATACAGCTGCCGGAACTGGAAATACTGATGCTTCAACTGGTAATGAGTCTGATTTTGTTAACGTGTCAGGGGGAGGTACTTATGATGATCCGACCGATGCTACACTTCCAGTAGAGTTATTGAGTTTTGAGGCTTATGTCGATGGTAGTCAGGTTGTACTTAGATGGTCTACTGCAGTGGAGATCAATAATAGCCATTTTGATATCGAAAGGAGCGAGGATGCTACCAACTTTGAGGTCATTGGGATAGTCGGCGGGCATGGTACCACCGAGCAGGTACAGACTTACACCTTTACCGATTATAAACCCTTTGAGTCGGGATATTATCGATTGAAGCAGGTCGACTATGATGGCAAGTTCGAAAGGTTTGCTACTGTGTTGGTGGCTTTTGGAGAAAGACCGGATTACAGTCTTAGACTTCCAGGTACCATGAATGAGCAAGTTCAGTTCATTTCAGGTGTGCCAATGAGTGTCAGGTTAATGGACGCGTCTGGCAGGGAGTTAAGAAGGGCTACAACTACCGATTTTAACGTCTCCACTTCCGCTTTCAGAAAAGGAATTTATTTTCTTCAAATTGAAGATGCCAAGGGGTTTGCTCAGACTACCAAGTTTTACGTCTACTAGCTACCTAGTTTCTCCAACTCTTTCAATACTTCTTCAGCTTCTGCGTACTTTCCGTCAGCTGCTTTCCTATCAGAAGTTGAGAGTCTATGATAGTCTCCCATCAATTTTTTGTACTTATCCTGAAGTTTCTGTTCCGGTGTTTTTCTTGAAAATAGACCCATCGACATTGCTTTAGGAATAGAAATAGAATCAGACTGCCAATTGTTCAGCTTAATCTCAAATCCGCAAAGTCAAAGGAGGTTTTACTTTCAATTCCATTTTTGTCTTTGAAATGATAATGGTGAGTCTGAATTTCACCTACGTCAATGGAGATGGGGGAGGTATAGTTGGGGCCATTGATGACGAAGGAGTGGAACTCTCCATTTTCTCCGCAAGGATCAACTTCTTCAGGGATCTCTCTGAGAAAATCATGGTTAAAGTTTAAACCTGCCAACGAGGAACGGTGCGGATACTGCTTGCCAGCACAAATAATAGCTTTAAAATCAGACGCTATGAACTCTTCAGCTAATGCTTGTGAATTCTCCATCCAAAGTGGATATACTCCCTCTAACTTCTTCCCTTCAAGCATTTGGTCTCTATATGCTTTTAAGTCTTCAAGGAAAATGTCACCAAATCCAATGTGTCCAATACCTCGATCCAACACTGAATTGTAATAGGCATCCATAGCTTTCTCATAGCTGTCGTTGGTGCTATCACTGGGAATCTCTATGAAGTGAATAGGGATATTCAATCTATCACCCTGCGCTTGAATCAGATCTAGGGCCACACCATGCATACCAACCCGCCGAGTATCTCCATTTACAGTGGTGTGTAATTCTACAATATCGAAATCAGATTGGTTTTGAAGTTTCCAAAGCGCCAGGGAGCAGTCTTTTCCACCACTCCATGCCATACTCAACTTAGGTTTCATAAAATGAAAAGAGGTTCGATTTTTCGAACCTCTAAACTACGAAGCCAAATGCTCTGTGTAGTCTTTAATTGACAGTTGGGTTGAGCCCCACTTTTTGAAAATTCATGAATCGGGTTCCGGGTGCGTAGAATTCAAAACCCGTTATTTCTCCATTTGGACCTTCTTGAAAATTGACACTTCTGAAAAACCACTCATCTCCCTGGAAAAGATTTTCATTGACGTGAGATAATTCGAAACTACCAGAGACTAGGTTCCGGGCTACCAGTTTTTCATTTTCCAGCTTGATCTGATAAGTTAGTTGTAGGCTTGGGTTTAAGTAAATACCTACGTAATCATTTAGGTCTCGCGCTTTTATACTTTGATCAAGTTTCTCGAATTGTAATTCGTTACTTTCACCAGCTTTAAACTTCATGCCCGTATCGTCAAACTGTACAAAGATCTCGTCATCAAATGGCATGATCATTTGAAATTGACCTTTTCCGATTGGCAGCAGATCACTGGAGCGGCCTGGTCTCATGTACCTGAG